>NZ_JAPDBQ010000134.1:0-11853 GCF_027705325.1 Aeromonas sp. QDB18 | reverse complement strand
GTACGACAACAGGTCAACTGAGCGAAATCGGCGCCTGAGAGACTGCTGTCCTGCTTTGGAATTGTGCAACAAGGCCGGCTGCCGCCGGCGGCATCCTCGAACACATAGCTCTCGCGGTCTTTCAAATTGACCGTAAAGGCGCTGTTGCCGCCTGCATCCTCGAGCTTGGTGATGCGATGACAGAGCACGCAGCCTGTGCCTTCTTCCACCACGGGCTTGCCTTTCTGGTGGGCCGCAATGAGCGAAGCCCCACCCTGCTCGAACATGTGAGAGCCCTTGGGCAGATCAGTCTGGCCGTTCATCACCTGCTGGGGCATGTGGCAGCCCTGGCACCACTGGCCGAAGGCTTCGCCCTCGGTTTCGCGTGCCAGTGCCTGCACCACCTTGTAGTAAGGGTGGGAGTTGCCCATCAGCCGGTGGTTGCTCTCGCTCCAGTCCTTGAACGCCTGTTGGTGGCAGTTCTGGCAGGAGGCGGAGTTGAGCCACTCTTTCGGGTGGGTGGTCGGCGCCTTGGCAGGATCCCTGCGCGAGGCATCGAGCCGCAGCCAGTTGGCCAGATAGGGGAGGTTGCCATCGGCGGTGACGAAGGCGTGCAGATCTTCCATCATCGCTTTCACCTCGGGATGGGGCTTGGCGGGATCGACCGGCTCGGCCCCATCGCGGGTGTCATGGCCCATGCCGCCCTGGGTCTGCTGGGTCATGCGCAGGTATTCGCCGATAAAGTCCCCCGCCACCATGTTGGCGAGGTTGGCGTGGCCGTTGATGGCGTTGTCGCCGCTCTGCTGGCGATGGGCCGCCATCAGATAGCGGTTGGTGAAGTTGAACCCGTCCAGATGGCAGGAGTTGCAGCTCATCCAGTTGTCCCCCGCCATGGGGAAGCGGCTGTTGGCGGCGGTATTACCCAGGTTGAACAACCGCTCGCCGCGCTGAAGCGCTTCGGGGCGGGGATCCGTCTCTACCAGTTTGGCGAAGTGGGGCACATCCACGGTGACCCGGGCAAACGGGCCGCTGCCGCCGCTATTGAGACGGGTGAGATCCTGCCCCATGACGTTGTGGACCAGGATGTGGTCGCCATCGATCAGCAGATCGCGCGGATTCTGGCCCGGCAGGTGACGCAATAGCTGGGTCGCCTTGGCGCCCCCCTGAAACTTCTTGCGGCGGTGGCGGTTGCTGTTCTGCTTGCCGCTGCGCGACAGGTCGAACACCAGCAAGTCTTCGGAACCCGCCAGGGTCAGATAGACCCGCTTGCCATCGGCGGCGAAGCGCGCCGTGAACGGGTTGGAGACGATCTGGCTGCGGTTGCCGACGCTGGGCAGGTTGATCTGCAAGAAGAGCTGTTTTCTTTCATCGACCCGCTCCTTCTCTTCATCGAGATCGATGATGGAGACGGCCGGGAAGACGGTGCTCTGAAACTGGAAGGGGTGGTCGAAGCTCCAGAGCACGTGGGGCAGCCAGGCTTCGCTGCCATCGGGGGAGAGGGCGATGCCGTCCAGCAGGCGTGGCAATCCCTGGGAGTCGCTCGGGGTATCGCTGTGGGTTTCCGCCAGGGTGATGAGCTTGGGCTTGGGGAGGGTAGCGTCCTTCTCAAGCTTGGCAAGGTCATAGATGGCGAGCTGGCCGGTCATGGCGTGGGTGAGCAGCAGGCGATCGTCGTCGGTCAGTGCCAGCCCGCGGGGAGTCTCGGCGGTTTTTGCATCCAGCTGGAGGTTGCCCGTGCTGTCATAAGCCTGAAGGTGCCCTCCCTCGAACAGCGTGACCCAGAACCAGCGCCGCTTGGGATCGAAGATGACGCCGTAAGGTCTATGGCCGGTGGGGATCGCCTTTTCCTGCTCGAGATCATCATCCAAGAGCAGCAGGCGATCGCCGCGGTAATCGGTGACCAGCAGGGTGCCGTCATCGGCGCGGGCCAGCTGGCGCAGGTCGCCCCCCAGCTGCACCTCGTTGAGGCGCTTGCCAGTGCCCCGCTCGAGCAGGGTGACGGAGCCGGCACTCTGGTTGGCGGTGACGAGGCGCGGGGCGCTCCCCTCGTCATAGGCAATCATGGCGGCGCCCATCTCCCGGGCCGAGGCGGTCCCCAGCAGCAGGGCGGCCAACATCAGGGATAACAACAACTTCAACATAAGATCAGGTGCGCCATTTCAAGATGGTCCAGCGCCAGGCGTGGCGCAGCACCAGGGGCGTCAACGCGAGGGCGCTCAGCCAGTGGGCCCAGCTGGCAAGGTTGCCGAGGCTATCCCCCGGGGTGCCGTGCAGCACCAGCACCAGTCCGCTTGCCAGACAGACCAGCAGCAAGGCTTCGATGATGCGCCCCGTGGTGCGCAGAAAAGGCTTGCGGCTTTTGCGCAGCAGGCTGCGATGGGAGAGCCAGAAGGCGCCAAACAGCAAGGGGAACAGGGTGAGCGAGAGGGCGACGTGCAAAAACAGGTTCCAGCGTGCCAGGGACCAGGTCGGCGTCAGGGGTTCCCACAGCAGTAGGCCGGAGAAAAACATCAGATAAAGGGCACCCTCGGCCGCCTGATGGTGATAGGCCAGCCACTGCCAGCAGTGTCGTGGTGAGAGGGAAAGACTCGTCATGGGTGCTCCAGCTCCCGGGCGGTTCAGCCCGGGGCGAGCAAGTTTACAATGCAGTAAGGGTAATGAAAAGAGTTATCAATTCGGCTCTTGATGAATAGACCCTGAATGGCGCCGGGCCCTATTTGTGCTCCGCCAGCCGCTCGGTCACCGCATAGATAAGTGCCGCGGTGGAGAAGGCGAGGAAGACGATGACCGACCACTTCATCTCGATCTCGTTGCCGGTGCCGTCGTCAAGGAAGGCTTTGAGCACCTCGATGCCGGCGATGGTCACCAGAGAGTTGATGACGATGAGCTTGAGGGACGCGAAGTTGATCTTGCTGAGCCAGTTGTCGCTGAGGGCCGCTCGCTGCTCCGGGGTCTTGATGAACTGCACGTAGCCGCAGATGGCCACCAGGATCAGCATCTGGGCCACCAGCACGAAGTCCACCAGGGTGAGTACCCCCGTGATGAGGTCCAGATAGTGGATGTCTATGATGTCGCGGCACAGCACATAGAGCTGCATGGCGAACTTCACCATCAGGAGGGCGACACAGATAAGGATGCAGACATAGAAAGGGAACATCATCAACCGGCTGCCGTTGAGCATGACGTTGAAGCGGCGCATGGGAAACTCCATCGAAAAGGAAGGCAGCCAGAATATCCGGAAAGAAAGGAGCGGGAAAGCGCCTTGGCGCCTCCCGCCCGGCCTAGAGGGGGAAGGTGGGAAGGCCCTGGAACAACTGTTGCAACCCCTCGCCCCAGGCCTTTCGCAGCGCCACGAAATGGGGGTTCTGTTCGGTGATGTGGTGCTGGTTCGTCGCCGAGAAGCTGCCCTCGTGATAGACCAGGGCATCCAGGGGCAAGCCCACCGACAGATTGCTGCGCAGGGTCGAGTCGATGGAGATGAGGGCGTATTGCAAGGCGGTCTGAAGCGGCGTCTCATGGTGGATGATGCGATCGATGATGGGTTTGCCGTACTTGCTCTCACCAATCTGGAAGTAGGGGGTGTCGGCGCTCGCCTCGATGAAGTTGCCCTCTGGATAGATGTGGAACAGGCGGTGGCGCTCCCCTCGGATCTGCCCCCCCAGCAGGATGTTGCAGCCGAAGTTGATATGGCCCTGCTGCTGACCCCCATCCCGGCTGATGACGGTGCGTATGGTCTGGCCGATGAGGGCGGCAGCCTCGTAGAGGCTGGGGAGGGCAAGCAGCTCCTGCCCCTCCGTCAGCAGGCTGATGACGCTCTGGGTGGTGGCCAGATTGCCGGCGCTTTGCAGCACTATCACCCTGTCCTCCCGGGTGAAGAGGTGCAATTTGCGGAAGGTGGCGGTGTGATCCACCCCCGCATTGGTGCGCGAATCGGACGCAAACACCATGCCGTCTTGCAGGCACATGGCGACGCAATAGGTCATGACCGCACTCCCGCCAGGACTCTCCCGGTCTTCATTGCTGCTGTCCATCCAGGCGGGTCACCTGCGCCTGGCTCTGCAACTGTTCGCACCCGCCGCCATAGCGCACGCCGCGCACCGGACAGGCATCCAGATAATCCATGCCGACTGCGAGCTTGAGGTGCTCGCTGGTGGAGCTGGTGAGGTTGGTGACGTCGAACGTGTGCCAGCGCTCCTCGATCCACACCTCGGCCCAGGCGTGCATCGCCACGTGGCTGTTGTCCTGGCTGTAAAGGTAACCGCTCACGTACCGTGCCGGCAGGCCGGCGTGGCGGCAGCAGGTCAGGAAGACATGGGTGTGGTCCTGACAGACGCCGCTGCCCGAAGCAAGTGCCTCGTCGGCGCTGAAGGTGGCATCCGTGCTGCCGGGCTGATAGGGCATCAGCACCAGGATGCGTGCCATCAGGCTCTGCAAGTCGGCCAGGGTCGGCGCCTCTGGCAGGCAGGCCTTCGCTAGATCCTGCAGGGCCGGGGTCGGGCGGGTGAGGGGGGTGGGCCTCAGGTAGCTCAGGGGAGAGATGAGGGAGGACTCCTCATCTTCCGGGGCGTCGTCGCAGATCTCCACCTCCCCGTGGGCGCGGATCAGGATCCCCTCGTGGGGGGACTCCAGGCTCAGCACGTGCAGTATGTTGCCGTAACCGTCCGTGGTGCAGGTGGCCTCCCCCGGCAGCTCTAGCTCCCAGGAGAGGATCTGCTGGCGGGCCGTGCTGTGGGGGGTCAGGCGCAGGTACTGGGTGCTGCGGCGCACCACGTCGGCATAGTGGTAGCGGGTCTGGTGATCGATGATGAGTCTCATAATACCTCCAGGTAGGCGGCGTGGATGCTCTGGCCGATGGCGCCGATGTCGCTGAGAAAATCACTCAGGTACTCCTGCATGCCGAGGGCAAAGACATCGTCGATGGCGCCATAGGTCAGATGGGCGTTGAGTATGGTGGTCAGGCGCCGGGGCGTCTGACCGGCGTTGCCCTCGATCTGGGCCAGGATCAGCTCCATCTCGTCGAGACAGGCCCGCAAGGAGCGCGGCACGTCATTGCGCAGGATCAGCAGCTCGGCGATGGAGGCGTGGGAGAGCGTCTTGTAGAGGGTCTGGTGGGCCTCGTAAGCACCCACTGACCGCAAAAGGGCGTTCCAGCGGTAGAACTCGCGCACGCTGTCCTCGTCCTCCCGGATCACCTGATACTTCACGGTCAGGATGCGTGCCGTGTTGTCGGCCCGCTCGATGAAGGTGCCAAGGCGCAGGAACCAGAGCACGTCACCGCGCATGATGGTGCCATAGGTGGCGCCGCGAAACTGGTGGGAGCGTTCCTTGATCCAGTCGAAGAACTCCTGGGCCTGGCCGCTGGATAGCCCCGCCTTGCGGCGCCTGCGTATCTCTATCCAGGCGGCGTTGATGCTCTCCCACACCTCACCGGGGATCTTGCCCCGCACGGCGTGGGCGTTGTCCCTGGCCATGCGCAGACAGCTGAAGATGCTGCTCGGGTTCTCCTCGTCGAAGCAGAAAAATTGCAGCAGGTTCTCCATGTTCACCTGGCCGTAGCGGGCCAGGAAGGGCTCGTGAGTGCCGCTGATGGTGAGGGGCGCCACCAGCTCGCTGTGATCGGCGTCGATGGAGGGCATCAGCGACATGGTCTGGGTGACGTCCAGCATGCGCGCCGTGTTCTCCGCCCGCTCCAGGTGGCGGGACATCCAGTAAAGTTCGCTTGCGGTGCGGCTCAGCATGGGCTGCCCTCCATGACCCAGGTGTCCTTGGTGCCACCACCCTGGGAGGAGTTGACCACCAGGGAGCCTTCGGTGAGGGCGACCCGGGTCAGGCCGCCCGGTACCAGGCGCAGCTCCTGCCCCGTGAGAACGAAGGGGCGCAGATCGATGTGGCGAGGGGCGATGCCGGCGTCGACGAAGGTCGGGCAGGTAGAGAGGGAGAGGGTCGGCTGGGCGATGTAGTTGTCCGGCCGCGCCTTGAGCAGCTCGCGAAAACGGGCCAGCTCCTCGCGACTGGCGCAGGGGCCGATAAGCATGCCGTAGCCGCCGGCGCCAAGGACCTCCTTGACCACCAGCTCCTCCAGATTGGCCAGCACGTGGGAGAGGGCAGCCGGCTCGCGGCACTGCCAGGTGGGCACGTTGTTGAGAATGGGATCTTCCCCCAGATAGAAGCGGATCATCTCCGGCACATAGGGGTAGATGGACTTGTCATCCGCCACCCCGGTGCCGATGGCATTGGCCAGCACCACGCCGCCGGCGCGGTAGACCGAGAGCAGCCCGGGCACGCCGATGAGGGAGTCCGGGTTGAAGGCGAGGGGATCGAGGAAGTCGTCGTCGATGCGGCGATAGATGACATCCACCCGTTTCAGCCCCGTGGTGGTGCGCATCAGCACCTGACCATCCTTGACCACCAGATCCGCGCTCTCCACCAGCTCCACCCCCATCTGCTGGGCGAGGAAGCTGTGCTCGAAGTAGGCGCTGTTGAAGCGCCCCGGGGTCATCACCACCACGCAGGGGTTGTCCACCGGGCTGCTCTCGCGCAGGGTCTGCAGCAACAGGGCCGGGTAGCGCTCCACCGGGGCGATGGGCTGGTTGTGAAACAGCTCCGGGAAGAGGCGCATCATCATCTTGCGGTTCTCCAGCATGTAGGAGACCCCGGAGGGGGTGCGCAGGTTGTCCTCCAGCACATAGTACTCACCGTCGTGGTTGCGGATGATGTCGACCCCTGTGATGTGGACATAGGTGTCCCGGTGCAGGTCGACCCCCTGCATGCAGGGCTGGTACTGGGCATTGGTGAGGATCTGGGCGGCCGGGATCACCCCCGCCTTCAGGATGCGCTGATCGTGATAGATGTCGTGCAGAAAGGCATTGAGGGCGGTGACGCGCTGGCGGATCCCCTTGTCCAGATGTTGCCACTCCCGGGCGGGAATGATGCGGGGAATGCTGTCGAACGGGATGAGGCGCTCGGCGCCGTCCCCATCCCCGTAGACGTTGAAGGTGATGCCGACCCGGCGAAACAGCAGGTCGGCCTCTTCACGCTTGCGCTCTATGCTCTTCTCGTCGGTCTGGTGCAGCCACGAGAGGTAGGCGTGGTAATGATCGCGAAACTGGTTGTCGGTGAGCAGCATTTCGTCGTAACAACCGGGTCCGGGGGGCTTGATGGGCAGCATAGGCAACTCCTTGTGACGTCCCTGCGTACATCACAAAGTGCAAGGGCTGTACCAGCCAATTGAGTCGCTATCGAGGCCAGTGTCAGTAATTTTTTATTGAAAAATCATATGGATGACTTATATGTCATCAAGGGTCAAGGCAGGGCGCACCAGAGTGGTACCCCATAGAGGGTAAGCCTGCGCCATCTTGTGGCAACAGGCCATGAGGGCAAGGGACGGGCGCAGCGGGATGCGGGCGCGGGAGGAGGCGTTCTGCCCCGTGCTGGGGCAGGGGAAACGAAAAAGCCCAGCCATAAGGCTGGGCTTTAGAATATGGCTCCCTCGACTGGACTTGAACCAGTGACATACGGATTAACAGTCCGCCGTTCTACCGACTGAACTACGAGGGAATTGGCTCCTCCTACTGGACTTGAACCAGTGACATACGGATTAACAGTCCGCCGTTCTACCGACTGAACTAAGGAGGAATGGCCTGTCTCGTCGAGACGCAGCGGATATTAATGATCCCCCGAACGGGTGTCAACCCGCCACTCCACGGAAAAAGGGCTTTTCGGCCCGTTTGCCCAAAACTTGGGCGCTGTGGACTATTTTCAGCACAATCAGCAGCTTGAGATGCCCTGCCTGCGGCCACGGTCGAGCTGGCCGTGCAGGCGCCCCGACCTGGATGGGGCGCCTTCATGGCGGGAACCGATGAATATCGGTGATGTCGCCCCTGTCGATGGGCTCGCCTCTGAGATGGTGGGGGGATGCGAGGGAGATGCCGATTCGCGATGACCGGGGATCTATTAAAGGAATGACTGGGAAAATCGGCGATATACCGGATGTCGATGGGCTTGCCTCCGAGGCGATGGGCGAGGGATTCGGGGAAGATGCTGGCTCTCGATGAGCAGAGAAATGAAGGGATGGCTGGGAAAATCGGCGATATGCGAGCTATCGATGACAATAATGCGGGGTAATGGCCATTTCTTGATCCTGCCCATCGAATTATCTGGCCGGGTCGGGTATGGTTGCCTTCGATACCATCGCCGCGTCGACAGCTCTGCCGGCCCTTGATGATGATCGGGTGCCGGTTCACCCCGGCCTTTGTCTCCCTCTTCTGGTATTACCCTAGACATGCACAATCAAGCTTCCTTACAAGGCGTGAAGCTGGCCATCGCATTGCGCCAATCCTGCATTGACGAACCCTACAGCGTGGCGCGCTTTGGCCGCGACCTCATCGCCGGCATCACGGTCGGCATCATCGCCATTCCCCTTGCCATGGCGCTGGCCATTGCCAGTGGGGTGCCGCCCCAGCACGGGCTCTATACCGCCATCATCGCTGGCATCGTCATCGCCGTGACCGGGGGATCCCGCTTCTCCATTTCGGGCCCCACTGCCGCCTTCGTGGTGATCCTCTACCCGGTGGCCCAGCAATTTGGCGTCGGGGGCCTCTTGATGGCCACCCTCATCTCGGGCTGTTTCCTGGTGGCCATGGGCATGGCACGTCTCGGGCGCCTCATCGAGTACATTCCCCCCTCGGTGACCCTGGGGTTCACCGGTGGTATCGCCATCGTCATCGCCACCCTGCAGATCAAGGATTTCTTCGGCCTGCAGGTCCTGGAGATGCCGGAAACCTATCTGGGCAAGGTACAGGCGCTGGCCCATGCCCTGCCAAGCTGGCAGTGGGGGGACACCCTCGTCGGGGTGGCGACGCTGGCGGTGCTGCTGCTCTGGCCGAGATTGCGCCTGCCGGTACCCGGCCATCTGCCCGCCGTGCTGGTGGGGGTGGGACTCGGGTTTGGTTTGCACCAGTTCGGGGTGGACGTCGCCACCATTGGCAGCAAGTTCAGCTATATCTTGGCCGACGGCAGTCAGGGCATGGGCATTCCCCCCATCGCCCCGACCCTGGTGATGCCCTGGGCGCTGCCGGGGCCGGACGGGGCACCGGTGGAGTGGAACCTCGCCGCCATCGAGCGGCTGCTGCCCGCCGCCTTCTCCATGGCAATGCTGGGGGCCATCGAATCCCTGCTCTGCGCCGTGGTGCTCGATGGTATGACGGGTCGCAAGCACAGCTCCAACGGCGAGCTGGTGGGGCAGGGCCTTGGCAACATCCTGGCCCCCTTCTTCGGTGGCATCACGGCGACGGCCGCTATCGCGCGCTCCGCCGCCAACGTGCGGGCCGGTGCCACCTCGCCCATTTCCGGTATTGTCCATGCGTTGGTGGTGCTGGCCGCCATCCTGGTGCTGGCTCCCTGGCTCTCCTGGTTGCCGCTCTCTGCCATGGCCGCCCTGTTGCTGCTGGTGGCCTGGAACATGAGCGAGGCCCACAAGGTGGTGGATCTGGTGCGCCGGGCGCCCAAATCCGATGTACTGGTGCTGCTGGTCTGCCTGTCGCTGACCGTCATCTTCGACATGGTCATCGCCATCACCTTCGGGGTGATCCTGGCGTCACTGCTGTTCATGCGTGAAATCGCCAAGATGACCAGGCTGCACAACCTGGCGGATCACAAACGCTATGCCAGCGAGGTGTCCCCCTCGACCCTTGTCTACAAGATCAACGGACCGTTGTTCTTTGCCGCCGCCGAGCGGGTTTTTGACGAATTGCTTGCCCAGGTGAAGGACCACAAGGAGTTGATCCTGCAAATGGAGGCGGTCTCCATCCTGGATGCTGGCGGTCTCACCGCCTTCCAGCAGTTCGCAAAACGCATGGCCAAGGCAGGGGTCCGTCTCAAGGTGGCTGAATTGCAATTCCAGCCTCTCAAGACCCTGGCGCGGGCCAAGGTGCGTCCGGTGGCGGGAGAGCTGGAGTTCTACGGCTCGCTGGAAGAGGCGATTCGAGGAGAACATTTGCACGAAGCGGTTGAAAATTGATGGAAAGGTATAGGAAATGGCATATTTTTAGTCACTTGGTTCGCTTATTGAGCAAACAGTGGCAAAAGATAAAAAATTGCATTGACCGCCTCGCGCCTATCCCTTACATTACGCCCCGTTCCAGCGCAACGGCGCAGCGAATTCGTGTTGGCTGAACACGTTAAAGCACAGACCAAAATTGGGTGCGGTGTCCGAGTGGCTGCCCACCGACGAAGTCGGCAAGATGCACGCGCAGCGTGCTCCGAAAGCCACTTCAAGCAGTGAAAATTTGGTGAGGTGTCCGAGTGGCTGAAGGAGCACGCCTGGAAAGTGTGTATACGGCAACGTATCGAGGGTTCGAATCCCTCCCTCACCGCCAAACAGTAAACCCCTGCTTTCGAGCGGGGGTTTTTCTTTGTAAGTCAAAAACTTCCTGATTTCATAGCGATTTTGTGATCAAACCATCCACCCCGGCCCTTCCGTGGTGGTACAAAAAGGTGATACAAAATGAGGTCTATGAGCAACCTTTTCCAAGACCGTCATGGCACGTGGTACGCCCGTGTTGTCGTCCCTAAGACTCTCCGCCCTGTCATCAACAAGACGGAGCTTCGTCGATCCCTGGATACCAAGGAAAAACCAAAAGCCCTTCGGGCCGCCTTGCCTGTTCTGGATGACATCCATCAGTTGCTGGAAACCGCCAAGATGGATCTGGCGGTGCAGCCCCTCGACCTATCCAACGCCGCTAACTGTTGGTACAACGCAATGATCGAGCAGCTGAATGGGGGTGACTCGGATGTTCGTGACCACTTTATACATCAAGAATGGGGTGGGGACGGTCTCGTTTGGAGTGATTACACCGATGCCCTGACCACGTTGCTGGAAGAGCTGGAGCGTTCGCCTGCCGCAGCACAAATAGATCGGCTCCACAGGTGGATGCACCCATACATTGAGGAAGCGTTCAAGGTATCAGGGCTTCGCCTGTATGTCGGCTCGGTCAACTACGTCTCCTTCACTCAGGAGCTTGCTAAAAAGTTTGTGAAGTTATCATCTGCCGTCGTGCAAAATACCGGAGTCAACATCATACAGAGGCGTATCGGCCAGCCCGAGACCCCCCTCGTACCGACTGGAGCCACCGCAGCCCGACTCATAGGGACGCGTGGACTTCGTCTGTCGGCCCTGTTTGAACGCTATAAGACCACTGTCCGGCGGCGAGAGCCGAAGAAGGCCGAGGGACGCATCCTTGAGTATCAGGTGTCGGTCGAGCGGTTTATCGAGTTACTGGGCGATAAAGGCATCGAGGAAATCCATAAGCGGGACGTTGCCGAGTTCCGCAACCTGATGGAGCAACTGCCAGCCCGCCCCAAACGAAATGTCTCATGCCTGCCGCTACGCCAACAGATTGCCCTGGTCGAGGAGCACGGCCTGCCACATCTGTCTGCTGCTACCGTCAAGAAGTTAGGGCGAGCCCTGTCCGCAGTACTGGGGCTGGCGGTTGAAGATGGTCTGCTGGAGTACAACCCTGCCCACGGGGTCAAGTATGCGGAAGGCGTAGTGAGCCCGCTGGATGAGCCGGAGTACCCTTTCACGGCCTCCGAGCTGGCTACTATCTTCGGTTCCCCCTTGTTTGCGAGACGTACCCAGCATACCCGATTCGGGGAAGCTCACTACTGGGTGCCGCTGATGTTCTACTACACGGGGGCTCGGGCCGAGGAGATTTGCCAGCTCTACGTAGCAGACTTGATGCAGCAGGATGGCGTCTGGTTCTTCCGGGTGGCGGAGTCGCGGGAAGATCAAAGTGTGACCTGATTACCCATGATTAGCAGTCAGTTACCACGAACTATACTGATCTTACGTACAGTTATCGAGGTGCGAGATCA
>NZ_JAPDBQ010000133.1:0-11984 GCF_027705325.1 Aeromonas sp. QDB18 | reverse complement strand
GAGTGAACCCACCATCCACGGGATTTATCCTTTACCGTCCCCAGCTTGCCAAGCTCTTCGGCTACCTGGTGGCGATAACTCAAAGAGGTGGTGTCCTCAATGGCCAGCAGCTCGGGAAACTCCCGCGCCAACTTGACCGTTTGCATGGCGCCAGCCTTTCTGATCGCCTCGGCAGAGACGTTGGGATTACGGATAAATCGGTAAGCGCCTTCCTGCATGGCTTCACTACCCTCTGATGAGATGGTTATTGATTTACCAGAATATTTTGCCAATTGAGCGGCAACGTTAACCAAGCGGGCAGTACGGCGAGGATCACCGAGCGCCGCCGAAGAGAACACAGATTTAGCCCAGTCGGCCGCATGATGAAGAGCAGAAGTTAGCATGATCGTTACCATGTTGGGAGTCACATGGAAGATCAGATCCTGGAAAACGGGAAAAGTTCCGTTCAGACCGCTATTTGTGTATAAGAGTCAGGCTCGAGCCACTCCAGCAAGCCGAGCATGGCGTTCATGGGGGTGCGGATCTCGTGGCTCACGGCGGCCAGGAAGCGTCCCTTGGCAAGCACGGCCTGCTGGGCCTGCTCGTGGGAAAGCTGCAGGGAGTGCTCCTGCTCCACCCTGGCCGTCACATCCTGCACCACCCCGTAGATCCGCCACCCCTCCCCCTGACGGCGCCCCCTGCCGGAAAATTGCAGCCAGCGAGTTCCCTTGGCGGGGTGCTGATAGCGCAGCAGATGGGAGAAAGGTCGCCCGGCTTGCAGCATGGCCAGCATGGGGGCTCGCATCTCGCGCCTGTCCTGGTGGGAGATGCGAGTCAGGGTCTCGTTGGGATTGACCCGGATCTGCTGGCTCGCCAGCCCCAACAGCTCGTGACTGCCCCGGCTCACAAACTCCACCCGGGTGATGGCTCCCCCCAGCAGGGTGAATTGCAGCACCACACCGGGCACCGTATTGGTGAGGGCGCGCAGGCGCCGCTCTGCCTGACGCAGCAGGCGGGTACGCTCGCGCAGAGCGCTGATGTCGGAGAGGGCGATAAGATCCCCTGCCGGTGCCTGGGGCCCCAGTCGCAAAGGGATCTGGGCATAGGAGTAGACCTGCTCGTGCAGCGCCAGCTCCCCTTCGGCGCCCTGCAACTGGGGGGCGGGCAGTACCAGATCGGCGGCGTAGCGCGCCTCCATGCGCTTGGCCCGCTTGTTGCGCTTGATCACCTCCCCTTTGTCATTGCGCAAGAACACGGGAACGGGGAGCGCCTGGAAGAGAGACTCCCTGAACTTGCTTTCCAGCGCCAGCGCCTGCTCTACCTTGTGACGCTCGCGGGCCTCCTGGGCCAGTTGCTGGCGGGATCGCCAGACTGACCAGATCACCACCATGCTGATCAGCAGTGCCAGCAACACGGAGCCAAGCCAGAAACCGTAGCTGACGCCCTCCTGCTGGTTGACCACCAGGCGGCGCCAGCGTTGCACCAGATCGTCCACCTGCCGATCATTGAGGGTCATCAGGCTCTGATCCAGCACCCCTGCCAGGCTGGTCTGTTCCGGCCGGATGGCAAAGCCGAGGCCGAAACGCTCCGGCAATTCGGTGATGGTCAGCTCGCTCAACTGGTTGTTTCGAATGGGATATTGGAGCTGATACAACTCCGCCAGCATTGCCTGGGCATCCCCATGCCGCACCGCCGCCAATCCCTGCAGCAGGTTGTCGGTCACCTCCCACTCATGCTGGCCGAACCGGGCAAGCAGGCCGGGATCATAGAGCATTCTCGGGACCACCACCTTGCCACTCACGTCCGCGAGGGAGACAGGCCCCCTCTTGCTGCGACTGACCAGGGCATAGCGGCTGGTCGCCACCATCCTGGTGAAGTCGAACTCCTTGTTCAGGGCGGCGGACTCCATCAGTCCGACCATCATGGCGGCATCGCCACTGCGCAGCAATGCCAACGCCTCCTCCCGGCTGGCGGCGGGCACCAGCTCGAAGCGCAGTCCCGTCTGCCGACTCACTTCCCGCAAGACATCCGCACTCCAGCCAATGAGCTCTCCCTGCTGGTTGACGCCGCTGTATGGCATGAAACCGGGATCCGCCACCATCTTGATGGTGTGGGCCTTACCGACCAGCCAGGCCTGCTCCTTGTCGGTAAAATGCAGGGGATTCACATCCTGCTCACCCTGAGGCAGATACTTGCCCAGATCCCGGTAGAGACTGCCCGGCGGCAAATAGCGGATGGCCGTATCCACCAGCTCCAGCAACTCGGGCTGGTTGCGCATCATCAGCCGGTAGCTGATGACCAGATCGTCGCTGCGAAGACGACGAAGGCGCAGCCCTTCATCCGGGAATTCCCGCATCAGGTAGCGCAGTTGCAGATAATCGCCGAGATAGGCGCTGCCCTTGCCGGCCACCAGGGCGCCATACCAGTTCTCGGCATCGGTCAGCAGTTGCTGGGATGAACCAGGATAGAGACGCTTCAGGGTCTCCTGGGCCTGCCAGATGGGTGACCAGAAACTGCGCCTGATCGAGCTCACCCCGATAGAGGATGGCAGACTCCGCTTCCATCATGGCGCGGCTCAGGACGGTATCGCTCGAGTTCGACCGGGCAGGCCCGACGTGAGGAATGAGATCGCAGCGCCCGTTCAGCAGATCCTGCGTCATGGCTGCCCAGCTCGGCCGCTTCTCGAAACGCACCGGTACCGGCAACAGCTCTGCCAGCCGCGTCATGCGATCGATAAGCAGGCCCCCCTCCGCCTCCAGATAGGGAGGACGTTGCAGGGCCGGGTAACAGAAGGTCAGTCCGGTGAGCGAATCGGCATAAGCCTGGGCATCCGGTGACAGCGGGAGTATGGCGGCACGCAGTGGCAAGGCCAGCAGCGCGCCAGACAACAGAAGAATTTTTATCATCGGAACGGAAAAGCCAGGCGATTGCCTGGCTTTTTGTCACTCGTTGGGTTCAACATTTTCTACCCTGGCCTTGAGCTTCTGGCCGGGCCGGAAGGTCACCACGCGACGGGCGCTGATGGGAATATCCTCCCCCGTCTTGGGGTTGCGTCCGGGACGCTGGTTCTTCTCGCGAAGATCGAAGTTACCGAAGCCGGAAATCTTGACCTGTTCGCCACGCTCGAGCGCCTGTCTGATCTCCTCAAAGAAGGCTTCCACCATGTCTTTGGCTTCACGCTTGCTCATCCCGAGCTGGGTGAACAGGTGCTCTGCAATGTCGGCTTTGGTAAGCGCCATAGATCAATCCCTCAAGGATGCATTCAACTCTTCACCAAGGCCCCGTACGACATTGTCCACGGTCTCGGCGATCTCTTTCTCCTCCAGGGTGCGCTGGGTGTCTTGCAACACCAGGCTGATGGCCAGGCTCTTCTTGTCCTCTGCCATACCTGCGCCCTGGTATACGTCGAACAAGTTTATTCCAACTAACTGATTTCCGCCAACTTTTTTAATTACTGCCAGAACGTCGCCTGCCAGGATCTGTCTGTCAACCACCACGGCGATGTCGCGACGGTTGGCCGGGAACTTGGATACTTCGGCAGCAACCGGCACCTTGGCCGGCGTCAGTTTGTCCAGCTCCAGCTCGAACATGACAGCGCGGCTCTTGAGCCCCAGCTTCTTCTCGAGGCTCGGATGGATCACGCCGATGTGGCCGATCACGACGTCATTGCGCAGAATGGCTGCGCTCTGGCCCGGGTGCAGGGCACTGTGCTCGGCACGCTCGAAGGTGAAGGTAGCCCCTTCTGCAGTCAGATCCAGCACCGCTTCCAGGTCACCCTTCAGATCGAAGAAGTCGACGGGACGGGCCTTGGCATCCCAGTGCTCGTCCCCCTGGTTGCCGGTGATGATGCCGGCCAGCATGGACTCCTGACGGATGCCGTTCTCGGCATTCTCGTCCTTGATGAAACGCAGGCCCTGCTCGAACAGGCGAACGCGCGGCTGCTGACGATTCTGGTTGTAGACCACCGCCTGCACCAGACCCGGGAACAGAGAGACGCGCATGGCGGACATCTCGACGGAGATCGGGTTTGGCAGCACGATGGCATCGCTCTGCGGGAACAGGGTTTGCTGAGCCTTGGGATCGACGAAGCTATAGGTGATCGCTTCCTGGAAACCGCGGTCAACCAGCAGGTCGCGCACACGCTTAAGGGTCACCTGCCCTTCTGCCTGCTCTACCATCGCGAGGGATGCGGCGGGTTTGAGGTTCGGGATGTTGTTGTAGCCGTAGATGCGGGCCACTTCCTCGATGAGGTCTTCCTCGATGGCGATGTCGAAACGCCAGGAGGGGGCCAGTGCGGTCCAGCCGTCAGTATCCACGGTTACCTGCATGCCCAGACGAGTCAGAATTTCGACCACCTGCGCATCCGCCACGCTGATGCCGATCACCTTGTCGAGCTTGGTGCGGCGCAGCTTGATGGGGGCAGCCTTCGGCAGATGGGCATCGGATTTGACTTCGATGACCGGACCCGCTTCACCGCCGCAGATGTCCAGCAGCAAACGGGTGGCACGATCCATCACCTTGGCTTGCAGCTCGGGATCCACCCCGCGCTCGAAGCGGTGGGATGAGTCGGTGTGCAGACCGTAGGTACGGGCACGGCCGGTGATGGAGAGCGGCGCGAAGAAAGCGCACTCCAGCAGGATGTCGGTAGTGGTCTCGGAGACACCGGTGCGATCACCGCCGAAGATACCGGCCATGCAGGCAGGGCCTTTGGCGTCGGCAATCACGAGTGTGGTCTCTTTGAGCTTCACCTCGTTGCCATCGAGCAGGGTCATGGGCTCGTCGGCACGGGCGCGGCGCACCACCAGTTCCCCTTCAAGCGTCGCTAGGTCGAAGGCGTGCATCGGCTGGCCGTATTCCAGCAGCAGGTAGTTGGTGATGTCGACAATAGCGTCGATGGAACGAATACCGCCACGGCGCAGCTTTTCCTGCATCCAGAGCGGGCTCTGGGCGTGCAGGTTCAGCCCCTTGATGACGCGGCCGAGATAACGGGGGCAATCTGCCGGCGCTTCAACCCGGATCGGGAAGGTAGCATCGATAGTGGCAACAGCTGGCGCCCAAGTCGGCTCGACCACGTCCACGCTGTTGAGCACGCCGATTTCACGGGCCAGGCCCGCGATGCCGAGGCAATCGGCACGGTTCGGGGTCAGATCCACATCGATGCTGACGTCGTTGAGCACGAGGTATTCACGGATATCGGTCCCGATGGGGGCATCCAGCGGCAGCTCGATGATGCCATCGGCTTCGACGTCGATGCCCAGCTCGCTGAAGGAGCAGAGCATGCCGTGGGACGGCTGGCCGCGCAGCTTGGCTTTCTTGATGGTGAAATCACCCGGCAGGGTCGCCCCGACCTTGGCCACGCACACTTTGAGGCCGGCGCGGCAGTTCGGCGCACCGCAGACGATGTCCAGCAGCTCTTCTTCGCCCACGTTGACCTTGGTCACCCGCAGCTTGTCGGCGTCCGGGTGCTGGGCGCACTCGACCACTTCACCCACCACCACATTGTTGAACTGGCCGGCCACCGCTTCCACGGCGTCCACTTCCAGACCGGCCATGGTGATCTGCTCGGCCAGTGCATTGTCACTCAACTCGGTGCGGACCCACTCCATCACCCAGGATTTACTGAATTTCATGTTCTCTCGCCCTTACTTGAACTGCTTGAGGAAGCGCAGGTCGTTTTCGAAGAAGGCACGTAGGTCGTTGACCCCGTAACGCAGCATGGTCAGGCGCTCAACGCCCATGCCGAAGGCAAAACCGGAGTATTTTTCCGGATCGATGCCGACCGAACGCAGCACGTTCGGGTGCACCATGCCACAGCCCAGCACTTCCAGCCACTTGCCGTTCTTGCCCATCACGTCCACTTCGGCGCTCGGCTCGGTGAACGGGAAATAGGAAGGACGGAAGCGAATCGTCAAGTCTTCCTCGAAGTAGTTGCGCAGGAAGTCGTGCAGGATGCCTTTCAGCTCGGTAAAGCTGGCATGTTCGTCAACCAGCAGGCCTTCGACCTGGTGGAACATCGGGGTGTGGGTCATGTCGTAGTCGTTACGATAGACACGGCCCGGCGCGATGATGCGGATCGGCGGCTGCTGATGTTCCATGGTGCGGATCTGCACGCCCGAGGTGTGGGTACGCAGCATCAGATCAGGATTGAAGTAGAAGGTGTCGTGATCGGTACGCGCCGGGTGGTGAGCCGGGATATTCAGCGCATCGAAGTTGTGGAAGCCATCTTCAATCTCGGGACCACGGGCAACCTTGAAGCCCATCTCGCCAAACAGGCGCTCGATGCGCTCGATGGTACGGGTCACCGGGTGCAGACCGCCATTCTCGATGCGGCGGCCCGGCAGGCTGACGTCGATGGTCTCGGCGGCCAGCTTCTGGTTCAGCACGGCGATTTCGAGGGCTTCACGACGCGCGTTCAGGGCATCCTGAACCTGCTGTTTGGCCTGGTTGATCACGGCGCCCGCTGCGGGACGCTCTTCAGCGGACAGGGCGCCCAGTCCCTTCATCTGCTCGGTAAAAAAGCCCTTTTTACCCAGATATTTGACCCGGATTTCGTCAAGGGCGGCGATGTCGCTTACGCCCTCAATTTCGGCCTTGGCCTGGCCGACTACTTCTTCAAGCTGTTGCATGTCTTCCTCGTCACCACTCCCGGAACAGGAGCCTTTAGGCTAAATAAGGTCAAGAGGGGAATAATACAAAAAAAGCCCCTTGGCTGACCATAGTTATGACGGGCTTTTCTCCCTGCAAATCATTTTGTTATATGGAGAAAGCCACAAGCCAGATGTAACAGGATTGAGACAAGCGTTGTTTGTTCTAGTTTGTTGGCATATGGAAGGATAAAGCATTCATGAACGTGGCATGCTACCTGCCAACGCTCAAAAATGAGCAACAAAAAAGGAGGCCTGAGCCTCCTTTATTTTTATAACAGAGCTGGATTAGACCAGAGCTGCTTTAGCTTTTTCAACCAGGGCGGTGAAAGCCAGCTTGTCGTGAACGGCGATATCGGACAGGATCTTGCGATCGATCTCGATGGAAGCCTTCTTCAGACCGTCGATCAGACGGCTGTAGGACAGGCCGTTCTGACGGGCTGCAGCGTTGATACGCGCAATCCACAGTTGACGGAACTGACGCTTCTTCTGGCGACGGTCACGGTAGGCATACTGACCAGCTTTGGTTACCGCTTGTACCGCTACGCGGTAGACACGGGAACGGGCGCCGTAGTAACCCTTGGCGGCTTTCATTACTTTCTTGTGACGAGCGCGAGCGGTCACACCACGTTTAACTCTTGGCATTTTTCACATCCCCCCTTATGCGTACGGCAGACAAGCGACAACACGTTTGTGGTCGGCAGCGGAAACAAAGAACTTCGGTCCCAGCTGACGCTTACGCTTGCTGCTCTTCTTGGTCAGGATGTGACGCAGGTGGTTGTGCTTGCACTTGAAGCGACCTGAGCCAGTCTTCTTGAAGCGCTTTGCGGCGCCCCGGTTGGTTTTCATCTTCGGCATTTCATACTCCGCATTGTGAGTGACAACAAAATCGCAAGGCGAACCGACTCATGGGGCCAGCCCCATGAGTCAATTTCTTGTGGGCCTTAAGATTTCTTCTTGGGTGCGAGGACCATCACAGCTTGACGGCCTTCGACTTTCGGGAACGATTCGACTACGGCCAGCTCTTCCAGATCGTTCTTGACGCGCTCGAGAACCTTGATACCAAGATCCTGGTGGGCCATTTCACGACCACGGAAGCGCAGGGTGACCTTTGCCTTGTCCCCGTCTTCCAGAAAGCGAACCAGGTTGCGTAGTTTTACCTGATAGTCGCCTTCGTCGGTGCCAGGACGGAATTTGATTTCCTTGACCTGGACGACTTTCTGCTTTTTCTTCTGTTCTTTGGTGGTCTTGCTCTTTTCGTAGAGGAATTTGCCGTAATCCATGATCCGGCAAACGGGCGGCTCAGCGTTCGGACTGATCTCGACCAGATCCACTCCAGCCTCAAGGGCCAAGTTCAGCGCATCCTGAATGGAGGTGATGCCAATGGCTTCACCATCCAGACCAGTCAGACGAACTTCTTTCAGACGGATCTCTTCATTGATCCGGTGAGCGCGGGCTTGCGGTTGCTTGCCCAGTTTTTTTCCGCCTTTTATAGCTTATTCCTCCACTTTCTTTTGTCCGCGGGTCTGAACTTCCTGGGTCAACAGAGCAATCAGCTCTTCAACAGGATAAGAGCCCAGGTCAGCCCCTTTACGAGTACGCACTGCAATCTTGCCGGCTTCTACTTCTTTGTCGCCGCAGACCAGCATGAAGGGTACTCGCTTCAAAGTATGCTCGCGGATTTTAAAGCCAATCTTCTCATTTCTCAAGTCCGCTTTTGCGCGAAGGCCCGCATCATTCAATGCCTTGGCAACTTTCACAGCATAATCGGCCTGGTTATCCGTGATATTCATGACCACGGCCTGGGTCGGAGCCAGCCAGGTCGGGAACAGACCGGCGTACTCTTCCGTCAGGATCCCGATGAAGCGCTCCAGCGAGCCCAGAATGGCGCGGTGGATCATCACGGGGATGTGGCGCTCGTTGTCTTCGCCCACATAGGTGGCGCCAAGACGGCCCGGCAGGGCAAAGTCGAGCTGCACGGTACCACACTGCCAGGCACGATCAAGGCAATCGTGCAGGGTGAACTCGATCTTGGGACCGTAGAAAGCCCCCTCGCCCGGTTGCAGGTCGTACTTCAGGCCGTTGAGTTCCAGCGCCTCGGCCAGCGCGGCCTCGGCACGATCCCAGGCTTCATCAGAGCCGATACGCTGCTCCGGACGGGTCGAGAGCTTGACCACGATGTTTTCGAAACCGAAGGTGCCGTAGACGTCATAGACCATGCGGATGCACGCAGACACCTCTTCCATGATCTGCTCTTCGGTACAGAAGATGTGGGCGTCATCCTGGGTGAAACCCCGTACCCGCATCAGGCCGTGCAGGGAGCCTGACGGCTCGTTGCGGTGGCAGGAGCCGAACTCGGCCATGCGCAGCGGCAGATCGCGGTAGGATTTCAGACCCTGGTTGAAAATCTGCACGTGACCCGGGCAGTTCATCGGCTTGATGGCGTACTCGCGGTTTTCGGACTGGGTGGTGAACATGGCCTGGGCGTATTTTTCCCAGTGACCTGAACGCTCCCACAGCACGCGATCCATCATGAAGGGGCCTTTCACTTCCTGATAGTCGTACTCTTTGAGCTTGCCACGGATGAAGGTTTCCAGCTCGCGGAAAATGGTCCAGCCATCGTTGTGCCAGAACACCATGCCCGGCGCTTCTTCCTGCATGTGGTACAGGTCGAGCTGCTTGCCGATCTTGCGGTGGTCGCGCTTGGCGGCCTCTTCCAGACGCTGCAAATAGGCCTTGAGCTGCTTCTTGTCGGCCCAGGCGGTGCCGTAGATGCGCTGCAGCATCTTGTTGTTGGAGTCGCCGCGCCAGTAGGCGCCGGACATCTTCTGCAACTTGAAGTGGTGGCAATGACGCATGTTGGGCACGTGCGGGCCGCGACACATGTCGATGTACTCTTCGTGATGATACAGACCGGGCTGGTCATCACGGGCAATGTTCTGATCCAGGATCTCGACCTTGTAGGTCTCGCCACGGGCTTCGAACACGTCACGTGCTTCCTGCCAGGAGACCTTCTTCTTAATGACGTCGTAATCCTTGGCGGCCAGCGCCAGCATGCGCTCTTCCAGGGCAGCCAGATCTTCGTCGGTCAGGGTGCGGTCGAGATCGATGTCATAGTAGAAACCGTTGTCGATGACGGGACCGATGGCCATCTTGGTCTGGGGCCAGAGTTGCTTGATGGCATGACCCAGCAGGTGAGCACAGGAGTGGCGCAGAATGTCCAGACCTTCTTCGTCTTTGGCGGTGATGATGGCCAGGGAGGAATCGGCTTCGATCAGCTCGCAGGCATCCACCAGTTCACCGTTTACCCGACCGGCAATGCACGCCTTGGCGAGACCGGGACCGATGTCCGCGGCCACATCCATGACGGAAACGGCGTGGGCAAATTGACGTTGGCTGCCGTCAGGCAGAGTAATGATTGGCATTAGGTGTTTCCTTATACAGTGGTGACCCCTACCAAAGGCCACATGCAGGTTGGAGAAACCCTTTCATGTCCAGCTGTTCACTCCCGAGTTTCACCGTTCACAATACGGTTGGTACACGGCAGTGGCACACCATATGGCGTGTGCAAGGCCATCCATTGAGAGGTACAGCGGGGGATTGTATCAGACGCGACAACCCAGACAAGCTGTCTTGGCGATTTTGCATACCGCCTAAGCGCGGGTGTCAACCTGTCCTACTTGCGAGGGCGCTCTTCTGCTGCCATACCCTGTACCAGATTGAGGCGTCAGCCAAAGCAAGGAGAGCATGATGTACACCTACGACATTTCATTTCCTGAGCATGCAGAAAAGCTGGTTCATCCGGATCACCTTCTTACGACTCACTGTCCCGTTCATATCGGTGAGCTGGTGATCCTGGGTGATGGCAGCAAGCGGGAGGTATGCAGCATCGTCCACAGTGCCGAGCGCAGTACACTCTATGTCACCGGCGTGACGCCCGGCAAAGTCACCGCCAGCCGTTGATCCCTAACCGGCGTTCAGAAAAGACTGGCCATTGAAATCGAAGGCGCTGCGTCCCTCCTCGGCCAGCGCCATCTCCTGCAACACCTGGAGTGCCATCTTGTTGCCCTTTTGCGAGGCCTGATAGAGCCACTGCTTCGCCTCGACCAGTTCAACCCGCCCGTTGACCCCCATCAGGTGCAGGATGCCCACCTTCAGCATGGCGGGCACATCGCCGTTCCTGGCTGCCAGCTCCATCCAGTGAAACGCCTCGTGCAGATCCCGCTTCACCCCGGCCCCGCGCAGATAGACCTCTCCCAGCCGATACTGGCCGAAGGCGTCCCCCGCCTGCGCAGCCTGACGATAGAGTCGGATGGCGCGATCCATATCCTGCTCGCTCCCCTGCCCCACTTCATGGCTCCAACCCATCAGCGCCTGTGCCCGTGGCTGGCCCTGCTCCGCCAGCGGCGACCAGATCCGGGTCGCCTCATCAAAGTGCCCTGTCCGCCAGGCGCGGTTGGCCGCCGCCAGCTCCTGCTCGGTGGAGAGCGGGATCAGACGCCAGATGACCAGCGCAATGAGGGCGATGAAGAGCCAGCGGGCGATAGTAGGTTGCATGACATTTTCCGTGATCTGGTTCGCATTTCGTCTATGTAAACGAAATGTAGCAACAGATCAAGCAGGAGATCACCCGGGTTCACCCTCTTTCATGGGGTCGCTCTTTGCGAACTTGCAGTTTGACGGGTTACACAGCAAAATAACTGTATATATAAACAGTATATTGGTGATGTGATGGCAGGACGAGGCGCGAACCACAATGTCGAGCACCGCTTCAGCGGCCCGCAAATCGAAACCGTTGACGACGGCTGGAGTCAGAGCGACTGGGACGCGGCATTTGCCGCCAGCGCTCCCCGCACCAAGGTGACGGAGATCAGCGCCCGCAGCATCATCAGCTACAACGATTCGCCGGATCTTCCCTTCGGTCGCTCCATCAATCCCTATCAGGGGTGCGAGCATGGCTGCATCTACTGCTATGCCAGACCCAGCCACGCCTACCTTGAGCTCTCCCCCGGGCTGGATTTCGAGCGCAAGCTGTTTGCCAAAATCAATGCTGCCGAGCTGCTGCGACGGGAGTTTGCCAAACCAGCCTATCAGCCACAAACCATCGTGCTGGGGGCCAATACCGATCCCTATCAACCCATCGAGCACCACTATCGCCTGACTCGTGAACTCCTGACGGTGATGCTGGCTCATCGCCATCCGGTAGGGCTCATCACCAAGAGCGCCATGATCCTGCGCGACCTCGATCTGCTGACCGAGCTGGCCCGAGAAGGGTTATGCCAGGTGTTGACATCCTCCCCCACCTTAGCGCTTCGCGTCACAGGAGGGGGATTCCCATTACTGGGTGATAGCTGCTCGCGC
>NZ_JAPDBQ010000132.1:0-12045 GCF_027705325.1 Aeromonas sp. QDB18 | reverse complement strand
CCATGATCTCGCACCTCAGTAACTGTACGTAAGATCAGTATAGCTCGTGGTGACTGCTAATCATGGGTAATCAGGAACAAATTTGAAATCATCAAATCATGGATTAACGAAATTGATATGGTGAGCCCTACAGGCCAAGAAGTTAAAGAGGGCACATGGCTTGTTAAACTTCGATATTCACCTGAATTGTGGCTTGAGAAGAAGGCAGGCAAGATTCAAGGTGTCTCAATTGGTTGTCGTGGTGTTGTGAACCCCGAGACGGGAGAGATATCCCAAGTTTCTTTTAGTCCGGATTAATTAAAGATGAAGAAACAATTTAAAAGAAATCGCCTATTCTACTATCTAACTAAAAAAGAGGAGCTAAATGGACAATCAAGAAGTCATTGAATATTATCACAATGATAAAAAGCTAATCAATCGTTACTTTCTAATCAAACAAATCGCAAATAAATTAAAAGAAGGAAATGAATAATGTCTATTACTACCGAAAATCTAAACTACCTGGGAACTCTGGTTGCTAACAGCACCGCAGAACAGCCTGAGAAACATGAAATGCTTGCCTTCCTTGCAGAAATGGAAGATGCACAGAAAGAAATGGATAAGCTTTTGTTGACACTTGCTGTTATGTTTGATCAGAACGACATGCAAGAAATGGGCACTGAATGTCGCAAATTTATATTTAAATAAGAGGTGTAATGTCATTTAAAACTAAAGAATTCCATAAAAATAATAAAGGTTATGTGTACTGCTGTTTAGTGTCCCCATTAGAATCCGCCCCATATCTCAAGATTGGTTATTCCTGTCAGCCTGACCAGCGAGCCGAGCAACTCGAATCAAACTCAAAGTTATCCTGCAAGCTATTGGATGTTTGGGAGGCACAAAGCCAACCAGCAGCTAAGGCTTTGGAATATGAAATCCATCAAGCTCTTAAAGAATACTCTCTTGTCGGTGGTTATTGGAAGCGTGAGAGTTTTAGGCGTGGCGCTTACCGCTCTCTACAAGAATACGTGTTGCATTCTGGATTATCTCGGGTCTACAAGAATACAAAAATTATAATCGAATCCTGAAGGCTAATACAGTCTCTAATCCCCCTTAAATATAGCCTTAAAACCTCCTGTATCGCTCTATATCGCATTTCTTTGATATTGCCCAAGCAACCCTATTGCTTATGGTGAACTATTTAAAATAACGCATTATAGGAGGTTTCCTATTAAGTTTTAACTATAAATATAAGGAAAAATATGAGTATATTTTATGATGAAAATCACGACTTACCCGAGCAGGCATCAAAACATGAGAGCTTTAAAGGTAAGCAAGCATACCTGAAAAGACAGAACGGGCATTTAAATAGGCAAATAGAATACCATTGTCACAAAGAACTACCGATCATAATTGGTTATTATGGTTATTCTAAGAATGTTAAAGGCCATATCCATAATTTTGTAACGTGTGAAACAATTTGTTTACTAACAAACAGGGTGTTGCCCACTGATCACCCCTTTAGTGTTCTTGCTAAACGTCTTGTTTTGCAAGGCAGGTTGGAGCGAGTTTCATATTATTTGGGTTCGTATAAACCCTTAGATTCAGAACTTCAGGATAAGATTAAAAGCAAGCGTGAACAACGCCTACAACAACAATAAAAAATAAAATAGGAATATAAAATGACAGACCAAGTGATTTCAAAATTAGTTAACCAAGTCTCTTTCAAAATTGATAATAAGAGCTGGCGGGACGCTCAGAATAAGATTAAACGCCTTGCAGGAATGTGGCACAAGAGCAGCCAGGGATTTTCAAAGGCAATGGAGCAAGGCCGTAGGGCCTCTACTTTGCAAGCTAAGGCGACTGATCGACAGACACGGACAGAATTAAAGGCATATCGAAACCGAAAGACAACTATCAAGGCAGACCAAATCAGGCATGGGGATCTGATTAAAAGCAATATTGATTTTCGCAAGCAACTTCAGAAAACAAATTGGGAGTTTTTGAAAGGTAACATTAGTGCCAAAGAACGAGCCGCCAGCATTTCACAATTAACAAAACAATATAGGCAACTTAATAGCGCCGCAGGCCAGTACAACAAGCACAGTCGAAGCATGGGCGCGATCAAAGGGGTTAGCAGGGGCCTAGGTGCAGTGACCCGCCTCGGCGTAGCTGGTGCGGCTGCTGGGGTCGGCATCGGTGGATTCGTTGCACAGAACCAGTACAACAAAATCAAGGAACAAGGCCAAGATTTTGAAGGGATGAAAATTAGTTTTCAAAATACATTCGGAGACCGCTGGATCGAAATTAGCTCGATTGCTCGCAAGATCGCTGATGACGCTGGCGCCGATATTTTAGAGACTGGTAAAGCTCTAACGAACTATGTCAGCATTGTTAAATCGTTAGGGATAGAGACAGATCAGGCCATCGAACTGTATAAAAAACAAAGTAATATGACAGCCTCTTATGGCATGTCGAAAGATCAGGTTGCTGGTTTCCAGTATGGCCTTATGCAAACACTGGCATCTAATACCCTTGAAGATTTTAAACAGGCTATGGACTGGACACCGCAAATAAAAGCCGATTTGTTGAAGTTTGTAAAAGATACCATGGGAATTTCACAAAAAGAGTTCATGGGAAACCTCACAAACGGAAAATATAATTTTAAAGATATTTGGCTAAAGTTTGTTGAAGCTACAGCACCAAAATACGCACAGATGTCAGCCAAATTTAAATCTTCAAGCATGGCTAATGATAAACGAGTTGAAAATGAGCTAAGTATTGCAATTTATAGAATCTTTGAATCATCAGGGTTTAAATCTGCTATGCAAGCAGGGGCTGCAATTGTTTCAGATTGGGCAAAACTATTAGAATCAAATGCCTCGAAAATTGGAGAGATTTTTGGAAATCTCTATAGTATTGTTGGTGAGTTAAGCAAGCAGGGTTTTGAAGATCTTTCTAAGTGGCTTCAAGAGCTGACAGCGGAAGATATTAAAAATTACTTTAAGGACTTGAAATCAAGTGTCTCCGAGTTTTTGCAGGCTCTTAAATCATTGGCTGCCTTCATTAATGACGTATTACCTGATCGTTTTGTTTCCCACAAGCAATCTACATCTGTGCCTGAATCCCAACGCAAAAATTATGATGCGGATACTTATGGTAAGGTTTATGTGCAGAAGGAAAAGGAGCTATTGAATAGTGGTTTAGACCCCAATGCGGCAGCAAGGCAAGCAGAACAATTTGCATTGCAGCAAGCACTAAAGATCCCACAACCAACAATTCCGCAGAGTGCTATCTCTTTCAATGCTCGGGGTTCAAGCTTTAATGGTGGTGGTGTTCCATCTAATTTTTCAGGAAAATTAAATCTTAAAATTGACGCGCAGGTTAATAAAGACGAATTTAATAATTTTGTTGATTTTAAGATTCATGATAATAATATGATGCAATTAAATTTACTGGCTGAGTAAATTATATAATAATTTAAAAAATAAGCCAAATTTGGCTGTTGCCTATTGAATTTTTTGTAAAAAAATGGTAATATAGTATTATGAGTTGAATTAAGTAATAGAACTCAAGACGCTATTATCTTCGATTCATTTATAACTTCGATATAATTAATATGGGCTATCCTTCAGCAAGATAGCCATATATTTCTTTAAATACTTTAGTTTAGAGTATTTAAAGAAGAATAAGAGAATTGAGCCTCTTTTGTTCCTCCGTAAAACTAATTACTTTTGTTGTGATTGCGAGTTGCGATTTGAGTTTATTAGTCTCATAAGGCCGAGCTTAAAAACCTCGGCTTTATTAGTATGGATTGTGCAGTAACACAGCCTCATATTTTAATGTCTGAATTATTCTGTTAGATAAACTATTTTGATATCTAACAAAATCATTTAGCTTTACCTCACATTTTTGCTTTAATGGTTTCATTCCTCTCTTGTTATTTCCTTTAGTTTTATTCATTACTCCTCCTCCTTGGTGTATTTAAAAACGGCAGTCTGCAAAGGCTGCTTTTTTATTGCATAGCTATAGCCATATTTGGCTGAAATAATGAATTTAATTGAAAATAAATCAGGAAATTACAAACAAATAAAATTAATATCTGGCTATGCCTTTATTTATAAAGGGTTTAGCACAAATGTTATTTTAAATAAATAAAACAATTAAAATAATTAAATCAAATTTAAATATTGGGAGTCAACATGAAACCCGAAGACAAACAAAAGATCAGTAGCTTTTTGTATCCTAACAAAACATCAAAAGATGTTAAGAAGGCAGAATGCGATTCTAAGACATTTAATCCGCACCTTGCGGTTTGCCATTCAGAAAACCCTCCGGCAAATAACCGCACTCAACCAATTATCTTGAAAACAAAAGACGTCACTAAATCCGTTAGTTATGGTTATACAGATGCAGAAGTAAAAAAGGCGTTTACATCGTTCCTTCAAGATTCTGAAATGGTTGATGTTCTTTTTAATCAGTTCGTTTCAGATGCAGAAAGTTACAACGATATCATCACTATTTTAAACAATAGTGGATATTTGAAATCTTGATTGTTTTGAAACTAAATAAAAAATACAAATAATAATATAAGGAAAATAAAATGCTGAAAGGTATTGAACCACTGAGCCGCCGTGACGTACTGGCTTACTCCCTTGATTCAAATTGGGAAGTTATGACCGTTGAATTTGCCACTGCACCTACTATTGACCTCAAGCCGGGTGCTTGTGTTGATGCAAATGGAGCACTTGTTGTTACTGGCAGCACTGTTTGTTATGTGATTGCCGATGGCGTTGAAGCTGGTAACAAATATGCTGTTGTTTTCGACCGTCTGTGTGCATTGAAAAAAGAAAGCCTATATGCCACCGATAAAACAAAAGCACTCCAACTGATTAAAGCCGCAGACAAAATCCGTCTAGTTTAATAATAATAATCAATAGTGCCGTAAGGCACCGAGGCTGACGCCTCAATTAAGAATAGGAAAACACAACATGAATATTTCAGATTATAATTTTGTAGACTTCTCTGATGCTTTCGAGGATAGCGGCATTCGTAAACGACTCCTAACACAAATGGGGCTGTTTCAACCTTATGGCCATTCCTCTCCTAATTTCTCTTTTGATATTAATCTAGGTAATGACCAAAACAATGCTGATCCTGTTATGCGACATGGTAGCGACTGGGATTACACTGTGCGGTCTCTTGCGAAACTTCAGAATATGGAGCTGCCCCACTGGGCATTCCAAGATGCTGTTCGCCCCGCTATGTGGCAAGGCAAGCGCCGCCCTGGCTCTGCTGAACAAATGACTGCCGAAGATGTGATTGCCGATCTCGGCATGAATCAGCGCCTTAAACAGGGCCGAATTCAAGAGAAGTATTTCGCTGATTGTCTGTTTCATAACAACGTTAATGCAAAATATACTCAAGAAGAACAGGTAGATAACCAAGTTATTGTTGGTAAGAATCAACAAACTATGAATATTGACCTTGGTGATGCAACATCTGACCCTGACACATTTGTAATGAAGGTTCAGCGCACAATTAAAAAGGAACTAGGCGACCGTGCAGACTTCCTAACTAAAATTGTTTGCTTTGCTTCTCCTGATTACTTTGATGCTTTCCGCTCCCATCCTAAAGTCCGTGAAGTGATTCTGAATGGCGGTGTTGATGGTGCAGTTGTAGAGCACGTTATGGGTTCTTATGCTGAAATCGCTGCTGCTTATCAGATGTTTGTTTATGGTGGTGTGCTGTTTATCTGTGACGATTATGCAGATCACGGCATTGTTGCATATTCCGGTCGAAAATGAACACCTATTCCGGTTTAAAATGAACGCTGATTCCGGCTTGCGTGTACACCGATTCCGGACACCTCAGTGCACGTACTCTGATGTCAGATGAACCGTCCTGTTCCAACGTCTTGGATCCACAACTGCCGCGCTGCGCTTGGCTGCTGGCTTGTTCAGTGAGTCGAAAAGATGCCTCCCCTCAAAGCTCAGCTTCTGCTCGAAGAATCCCTGTCCGCATACTTTCCGGAAATGGTGTTCACAGATTCCGGAATCACTGTTCAACTTCACCGGAATACGCAATTGTAAACAACACAGCCTATTATGTGCCTGTGCTGGGTGCGCAATCTAAGGTTTATACCAAACACTATGGCCCCGCTGCTCGCCAGTTTGAACTTGCTAATGCAGGCCCCCAAGAGGTGTTTAGTTATATCGTCAGGGATAAATATAACATGGTTGATACCTGTACTGAATTTAGTATGTTGCCAATCAACCTCATGCCTAACGCTGTAGTTAAGTCAACTAATGCCTAATGAGGCTCCGAAAGGGCTTCAATTAATATAGATAACGGGGGACAATTTGATTTATTTTAGGTTGTCCCTTTCATTGTTGACTATATTGTTTTGTTGTTGGATATGGTTAGGCATATTCCAATTGTTTGGTTTTGTTTTGCCACCATTTATAATTTATATTATATATGCTTTGTTTGTAAAAGATTAAGGGGATATTATGACAATTAGAGTCACCGTTGAACAACTTACCAGCGAAGGCTGGGCTACTGTTACAAAAACAACCAGACTTGAAGATATTAAACGATTTATCAACCTGTCCAAACTTGCGGATATTATGGGGTTGAGTCGAGGCAAATTTCGATATCGTTATGAAAAAGATTGATAGTGTAAAATTAAAATTAAAATTGAATTATTGAAAGGCTATCTGTTATCAGGTGGCCTTTTCTTTTTGTGTATTAAAAGGTATTTAGACACATTAAATTCAATTTAAATCAATTAATTCGATTTAATTGTGAAATTTCCAATTGAGTCTGTTTGTGTTGGTTTAGCACAATACCATATTTACACAATACACCCCAAACCCCTCTGCAACCCTTGATACACAAGGCTTGCGCCATCCGTGGTTGTAACAATAAATATCCTTCTGATACCTCACCAATTTATTATTTGCTGTTAAATATGCTCTCTGTAAGCCTTTTATATACCGAAAAAAAGATTTTATTTATTCACTAATGATTCCGCAGTAGTCCACATCTCTTTTCCATTCTCTACGCCTGTAACCTTTGCTACACCCCCTAACATTTTAAAGTCTAATATTTGCACTTTTATATCTCTTGCTGCTGAAAAACACTGAGGCACGTATTCTAATACGCCTGAAGCTAACAATTCTGTTTGCTTGTCGAGTGCGGACTCTGATAAACAGAATACGCTATCTTCCTTAATGTAATTATCTCCTGAACTACTATATATCGAACTATCTTGTGAGTCTGGTATATTAGTTACGTCGTTTTTATCAGAGAAAAATCCAATCACTATAACTAAACCAATAAAGATCCAGAATATTTCTGATTTTAATATGGCTGAAGCTATCCTGAACGCAAACAAGAACATCATGCCAGCAACAATAACAGCTAAGAAAGTATCCATCATGCTTCCTTCGGGTTCCTTTTGAGTTTGACTTTATCAATAAGAGTGCCGTTAAGTACAGTAGTTTCCCCATTTTTCTTTATAAATGATAACTTTAAAATATCATAAGCATAAATAATCAATAAATTATGCAATAGCGCCTTACGGCAATTGTTATCCACAACAACAGACTTATCCACAATCACCCATCATTCATGGCTTTCAGCCTGTTCTGTCCTGCTTCTGCTCCTGCATGATCCCTCTATCTATCAATGTGTGCCACTAAACATACTGTAAACCATTGTTGTTATTGCTGTTTGTCTGTCTATGTGTGACACAGTGCAATCAAGGTGGCTCAATGAGCCACTACACATCCAGCAATGTCCTTGCTTCTTCCTGTTATCTCTAACAAGTGAACACCTCATAAAGTTGTTGGGTACAACCATATTGTTCATTCAATAACTATTCGGTTTTGTAGCACGTCTGTAGCTCACGTGTAGCACGTTAATCCCCCTGTGAGAGGGTAATTTTGTAACTTGTGAAACCATTAGGGGGTTGAAAAGTTGATATTGTCTAACACCACATAAATTGACCGAGTTCCGCCATTGTTGGCTCAAGCCGTATCACGTAAGGCTTGCAGGGTAGGGGGACTGATTAAGTAAGAGTACGGCGTGATTTTATATTCGCTTTCTGTGTCTTTTTAGTCGCCTGATTAAACGGTGTTTTAGATGGATTATTGGGGTAATTAGCGATATAATTCAGTTCATTACATGTGGTTTAAACCCATGTTGAAGGTGCTAAGTTACGTCTTATAGTGGAATAAATAAGCTGGTAGGGCCACCACTTGTTTTTGGAAATCAATAAGTTAGCTTCCTAACGCCCTTGGTCATCCACTTTGTGTGGACGACGAGGAGCTCATCGATGAATCTCTGGCTCAGTCCCCACGGCATCTGGTATTACCGGAAAGTCACCACGCTCCCCTGTGGTCGTCGTAAAGAGATCAAAAAATCCCTGCATACCCGAGACAAGCTGACGGCCCGTGCAGCTGTTGCGAAGCTGCTTGCCTGTGTGCGTTCCAGAGCTCAGCCAGTCGTGCAATCCGCAAGCGAGCCAGAGAACCCTCAACCTCAGCCGCACATCAAGCCTGCTGTTCCGGCGGCCAAACCGCTTGCTCCGCTGTTGTCGGTCTTGAGTGACCGCTATCTGAAAGAGAAGGCCCTCTCCTGGGCACCGAAAGAGCTCAGCAACCAGAAGAACTACATCGGCTGCTTCATCAAGGCGCTGGGTGATAGACCGGCTGCTGACTATGCGAAAGCGGATGTGGTCAAGTTCAAGGAGGACCTGCTGAACTCCGGCAAGAGTCCGACCACCATCAACAAGTATCTGCAGAAGCTCTCTCTGCTGTTTAACTGGCTGGCTAACCATCAGGATGGGGTCATCAACCATTTCGCCGGATTGAAGCTACAGCGAGCCAAAGAGGTGAACTCACGAAGTGGGTACACAGCGGAAGAACGTCACAAGTTTATCGGGTGGGCTAAGCAGCAAGAGCCCCACCGTAGGTGGATTGCTCTGCTGGGGCTGTTCACCGGGGCTCGTGCCAATGAGATCTGCCAGTTGTACGCAGATGATGTGCAACAGGTTGACGGTATATGGTGCCTGAATATTCGCAGTGGACGGCCAGACCAGAAACTCAAGACGGCCAACAGTGCTCGTCTCGTTCCTATCCATCGACACCTCATCCAGAGCGGTTTCATCGAGTTTGTGAAGGAGAGGATAGGGGGACGCCTCTTCCCTGAACTGCCACATCGCCAGGATGGATACAGCCACCTGTGGGGGCAGTGGTTTAGTCGCCATCGCCCCGTCGACAAGGACTTCCACAGCCTGCGGCATACCGTGGGGACAACACTCAAAGGTCACGGAGTGCCATTGCAGTATGCGGCGGCGATCTTGGGCCACACCAACGGGGCGATCAGCTATGACCGATATGGAGGGGATGTCTCGCTGGAGAAGCTCAAAGAGGTGATAGAGGCGGCCCTTTCATCCTTTGCTGATGCCGGATAGAGGGGAGGGATGGGTCTGCCGAGATGCTGAAATTTTGGCATTTTTAAGAACTTTTTCTACGAGATTTCATACAGAAAAAGTTCTATAAAATGCTGAAATTTCCGCAGATTGACTGCTTGGTTTGGGCCCTTTGCTTTTGTTGGCGGGGAAAGCAGGGAAATCAAAAACGGCAGAGGGGCCCGCAGGCCCCCCATTCGTTACACTGTGTAGTTAGCTCCTGGCTCAGGCCGCTGTTCCCGGCTTGGCGTTACGCTCATGTCCGCCATCTCGCTGTCGAGCAGGGTCAACCCGATGACGGTTGCCTTGCTGTTGTAGCGGGGGACAGCAAAGCCCTTCTCAATCAGCTTCTTCTTGAGGGCCAACTGCTTCATGGCCCATTCACCGTTCTGCTGTGCCCAGCGGCTGTAGACTGCATAGACCTCACTCATGGGCACTTTGGCCCCTGCTCTGGCCTGTGTGCACTCTTCCAGGAAGCAGCCGACCATATCCGACTCGGCACGGTAGGTCTCGACATCCTGCTTGAGGCGAGCAGGAATTGACGCCTTGAGTCTCTGCTCTTGCCACATCTGGCAGCCCTGGATGGCCCAATTCAGAATGCCGGGCATCTCGGCCCGCAGCTTCTCCATCAGCATGGGGTCCAGCTGTTCCTTCGTGAAGGAGGCATTGAAGGGCAGCATCAGCATCCGACGCCACATACCATTGCTGGTATCGCGGATCTCGGGCTTGTTGTTACCCACCATAACCAGAGAGAAGGATGGGCGGAACTCCATCTTTTTCTTGGCGTAGGGAGCACGAGCGACAATCACGTCATCCCCCGTCATGGCCTTCACCAAGTTCTCATCCATACGGGCCCCCTCTGGCAGCTCGTTGGCGACCACCAGACGTGCATCCACCAGCTTGGTCAGTGATGGATTCGGACCGGTATTGCCGTTGCGGTTGAACAGCAAGACGTTACTGTTGATCTGCCGACTGAACTCTCCCAGCAGCTGCTGAATGACCGACATGAAGGTACTCTTGCCGTTGCAGCCGCCCCCGTGGAGGAAGAACAGGAGCTGTTCGTCGGTACGGCCGGTGATCCAGTAGCCCACACAGCGTTGCAGGAAGGCCGCATACTCGGCATCACCACAGGTGATCTCGCCGATGAACTGCTCCCATCGCGGGCAGACAGCGGCTGGGTCATAGGCCACCGGGCTATGGTGGGTCATCATGAATGCCCGTCTCGGTGCCAACAGGCGACCCGACTTCAGGTCGATGACACCATTCGCCGTGCCCAACAGCATCGGATTGGCGTTCAGCTCGTGCAGTCTTGCCGTCATCATCGGCTTGGCCAGCTCCAGCATGTTCTGAATGCCTGCTCGGTTAAGGCTGCTTGAGCCGTGTCTGAGTACTGCATAGGCCCAAGACAGCTCCTCTTTCTTGCACGCCTGCTTGATCAACATCTGTCCGATTTCCTGGATCTCTTTACCCACGGTTTGAGCAAGGGTCATGGGCGTCAAGTCATTCTGGACCCAGTGAGTCCCATCGAAGTGGATAAAGCCACCTAACTCAGGGACGAACTTCAGGTTATGCCCGTGCATCTGCACGAACCGTTCAGCGTTGGCTGAATCGTTGAGCTCGTTTTCAAAGATGGCAGTACGTGGCATGACCTTGACTACTTCCGGCTGCTGATCATCGTCCTGAACGGCTTCGGCTTCGGCTTCGGCTTCGGCTTCGGCCAAAGGCTCAACCAGGGTGAATGCCGCCACCAGTTCGGTCAGAGGCAAGGGGTTGTCGCCATGCAGGTATTCGTCGATGTCCTTGACGCTATCCGGCAGCTTTACTTGGGTCAGTTTGAGACCGAGTTGGGCCACCTTTGAGCGGTACTTGTCGCCCGCGTCATCAGTGTCGAAGAAGGTGACAACATCACTGTCAGCCAGCTCACGCCCCAGCCACTCTAAGGAAGGTGCGAATAAGTCATATGGCACGAGAGCATTTACTGGTAACCCATTGATATTAAATGACTAAAATTTTCATTTTTTGTTCGTGGGATACTTGTTCGCACTTTCCCTAAGGGGATTCGCGAAAGATCTACAGAGTTTAGATTTAGCGAATTTAGCCCTCTTGAACTTGCTTTACCGCCAGTTGATGAGCAACACATCGTCGCCGCCTTCCTCGACCATGAAACAGCTCGGATAGACCGGCTGATTGCCCAGCAGCATCGGCTGATCGAGCTGCTGAAAGAGAAGCGGCAGGCGGTGATCTCCCACGCCGTCACCAAGGGCCTCAACCCCGATGCCCCCATGAAAGATTCCGGCGTCGAGTGGATTGGCCAAGTTCCCGAACATTGGCAGTGTGTACCATTTGGTTTGTTGGTATCACGTGCTGATTTGGGTGGAAACTATCTTGGTGGGCAAGAGGAAAACGGAATCCCATTTTTAAAAATGGGTAATTTAGGTCGAGGCTGTATTGTTCTTGATAAATTAGAGTGTTTAGAGGAAGGCTCTAGTTTTGACGACGCTCATCGACTAAGGAAGGTGCGAATAAGTCACCAAACATAAAAATGCGCCTTTGTAAGTATTTGAATTTAATAAACTAATTTTTTCAGT
>NZ_JAPDBQ010000131.1:0-12301 GCF_027705325.1 Aeromonas sp. QDB18 | reverse complement strand
GTCATGACGGGCCAGCCTTATCCTGACGTATTCAACCTGACCTCGGCTTAGTCAAGCCGGGGCCGGTGAACGGTTACGGGGCGGGCGGGTTACAATGACCCCTACCGGTTTTGCCCCTAGGGCTTCTAACATAAGCAAGGCTTTGTTTTATATGGTTAAACCACGCTTTTACCTGCTGCTTTTGCTGTTAATCGGCGCCATTGCGGCGGCTTATTACTGGAGTCAGCCCGCGGTGCCGGAACAGGCCGATTACTACCCGGCGGGGCGAGACATCAACCCGTTTACCCTCACGGATGCGGATGCACAGCCCTTTACCCCTGCCAACCTGACGGGACACTGGAGCTTTCTGTTCATCGGCTACACCTACTGCCCGGATGTCTGTCCGACCACGCTGGCGGATCTGCGCAGCGTCTATCCGGCGTTGAAGAAGATAGCCCCCACTAGCCAGGTGGTATTCATCTCGGCGGATCCCCAGCGGGATGACAGCGCCCGCCTGAAAAGCTATACCGCCTTCTTCGAGCCCGAGTTCAAGGCGGCGACAGCACCTCACAGTGCCCTCTTTCCTCTGGTCCGCAATCTGGGGCTGGTCTATTCCATCGTGGAAGGGGATCGCAAGGATTACCTGATCGACCACTCCGCCTCCATCGTGCTGATCAACCCCGAGGGGAAGCTGGTGGCCACCTTCCGACCCAAAGTGGCACCGGGTGAGGTGCCCCACGTGGACATGCAGGCCATGGTGGCCGACTTCGCGCGCATCGTGCGGCTGGCTGGCGAGTGAGCCCGGCGCGCACCATGCTGATTCCCGCCTGGCTGAAGGATCCTCGCCGCCACAGGGCCGTCTTCGCCCTGGCCCTGCCCATGGTGTTCTCCAACGTCACCACGCCCTTGCTGGGGCTGGTGGACACCTGGGTGATCGGTCATCTTGGCCAGGCCTGGTTTCTCGGCGGCGTCTCGGTCGGTGCGACCTTCATCAATCTGCTGTTCTGGTTGCTTGGCTTCCTGCGCATGTCCACCACAGGGCTGACCGCCCAGGCTCAGGGTGCAGCCCATGCCGAAGGGCAGCTCGACACCCTGGCGCGGGCCCTGGGCTTGGCGATCGGACTGGGCATGGCGCTGTTGCTCCTGTTGTTGCCGTTCCTGCCTGCCATCATCGCCCTCGGTGGCGGCTCTTCCGAGGTACAGACCTATGCCGGTCAATATGTGTCGGTGCGGGTCTGGAGCGCCCCGGCGGCCTTGTGCAATCTGGTCATCATGGGGTGGTTGCTGGGCATGCAGGATGCACGCAGTCCCATGCTGCTGCTGATCCTGGGCAATCTCGTCAACATGGTGCTGGATGCCTGGTTCGTGCTGGGATTGGGCTGGCAGGTGAAAGGGGTGGCCGCAGCTTCCCTGCTGGCGGATTACAGCACGCTCGGGGTGGGGTTCTGGCTGGTGAGCCGGCATCTGCGCCGACTTGATCCCGGGGTGTGGCACAACGCCTGGCAGCGCTGGCGCCAGTGGCCGGCCCTGCTGCGGCTGCTCGCCCTGAACCGGGATATTTTCATCCGCTCCCTCTGCCTGCAACTCTGCTTCGTGTTCATGACTCTGCAGGGGGCCAGGCTGGGGGATGTGGCGGTGGCCGCCAATGCGGTGCTGCTCAATTTCCTGATGCTGATTTCCTACGGGCTGGATGGATTTGCCTATGCGGTGGAAGCCATGGTAGGACGCGCCATCGGGCGGCGTGATCGGCCGCTGCTGCGAGAGGCCATCGTCCTCAATCTGGGCTGGGCGCTGCTGATCGCACTGGCATTCACCCTCTCGTTTGCCCTGGGGGGCCACTGGCTCATCCGCCACATTACCGACATACCGGCGGTGATCGCCGAGGCGCAACGTCAGCTTCCCTGGCTGGTGGCCATGCCGCTGCTGGCGGTCTGGTGCTTCCTGCTGGACGGGGTCTTTATCGGCGCCACCCGGGCCCGGGAGATGCGCAACAGCATGCTGGTGGCGGTGTTTGCCGGCTTCTTTCCCATCTGGTGGTTCTGCCAGGGATGGGGTGTGGCGGCCCTGTGGGCCGCCATGAGTGCCTTGATGGCCGGTCGTGGCCTGACGCTGGGCTGGCTCTGCTGGCGACTGGAGCGTGATGGACGGCTGCTGGCGGGGCAGGAGACGGCGCAGTCAGTCTGAATCCTGGCCACCTTGCCAATATCGTCAGCGGTCAGAGCGAGCCTGAATAGTCGAACTGTCGCCAGCTCTCGTAGACGAACACCGCGACGGCGTTGGCCAGATTCATGCTGCGGCTCTGGGGCAGCATGGGAATGCGCAGCCGCTGCTCGAATGGCAGGCTCTCGATGATCTCCATGGGCAGGCCTCGGCTCTCGGGCCCGAACAGCAGGGCGTCACCGGGGGCAAACCGGGCCGCCGAGTGGGCGGTGCGTCCCTTGGTGGTGCAGGCAAAGACCCGTTGGGGGGCGACGGCCGCCAGAAACGCCTCATAGTCAGGCCAGCGCTTGACGTCGGCAAACTCGTGATAGTCGAGCCCGGCCCGCTTGACCCGCTTGTCATCCCACTCGAACCCCAGGGGCTCTATCAGGTGCAACCGGTAGCCGGTATTGGCGCAGAGGCGAATGATGTTGCCGGTGTTGGGGGGGATTTCCGGTTGGTAGAGCACGATATCGAGCATGGAAGGATCCTGGGCTGGTGCGAAACGGGCGCCAGCATACCCAGCACCCGTGCCGATGAAAAGGGGGAGGTCAGGGCATGGGCAGATGGATGGTGATGACCAGTCCGGTCGGCTGATTGCTGCTGGCCCGGATGGTCCCCCCATGACGCTGGATCGCCTCGGCGGCGATGGCAAGGCCGAGACCAGTGCCCCCGGTCTTGGCGTTGCGGGCATCGTCCACCCGAAAGAAGGGCAGGAACAACCGGGGCTGCTGCTCCACCGGCACGCCAGGGCCGTCATCCCGTATGGTCATCACCCATTCCCGTCCCTCCCGGTACCAGTCCACCTTGATGAACTCGCGGGCATACTTGAGGGCGTTGCGCAGGGGATTTTCCAGGGCGCGCGCCAGCAGCTCCGGCCACATGGTGAGGGATTCGGCGGGCAGGGAAGGGAGCCTGAGCTGTTTGCCGTTCTGGTTTGCCTCGAACATGGCATCGTCCAGGATGGGCTCCAGCAGCTCCGCCAGGGGCAGCGTCACCGGCGCCTCCACATGTTGCTGCACCCGCGACAGATCCAGCAGATCCCCTATCAGCTTGTCGAGCCGGGCTATCTCCCCTTCGATGCGCGCCAGCTCGGCGCTGTCCCCCTGCTTGCGGCGGATCAGCGCCTGTGCGAGCTGGATGCGGGTCAGGGGGCTGCGCAGCTCGTGGGAGATGTCGGAGAGCAACTGCTTCTGCTTCTGGATCATGTCCTTGAGGGTATCGACCATGCGACTGACATGTTCGGCCAGCTGGCCTATCTCGTCGCGCCGCCCCAGGTTGGGGATCTGTATCTCCAGGTTGCCCTGGGCGAGTTGGGAGACCGACTGCTGCAACTGCAGTATGGGGCGGGTCAGGCGCCAGGCGAGCAACAGACAGAGCGGGGTGCTGACCAGCATGGCGATGCCCAGGATCTGGATGGGGTGATCCAGGATCTGGATGAAGAGGAACAGGTAGGAGTTTTCGACGTTCAGACCGAAATAGACGTGATAGGTCTGGCCGTGATGGACCATCTGGAAGGGGCCGGCGATGGCGCGCTGGTGTTCGCTGCCCAGCATGGGCTTGGCCGGGTTGTCCGAGTCGAGCATGAAACGGATCACGAACTTGCTCAGCCGGGTGCTGGACTGCATCTGCCCCTTGGCATCGCGTAGATAGATGTTGTCCACCGGCAAGAGGCCCGCGGCATCGATGGCCTTGGCCAGATCGAAATCCTGCTCGGGATCCGCGCCCCGTTGCAGCGCCGCCAGGTTGTTGTTGAGACGGGTGATCTCGTGGGCCGGCAGCGGGATGATGTTGCGGGGGTCCAGGGTGGGGAGGATCACCACCGCGGCCACGACCAGCAGCAGGATGAACCAGAACCAGAGGAAGATCTGGGTGGACAGGCCGTTGAAGGTGCGGGCCGATTTCATGCCTGCTCCAGCCACAGGTAGCCTCGTCCCCGCACCGTCTTGAAGCGGGGCTGGCCGTCGGCCCGTTCCGGCAGCTTCTTGCGCAGGTTGCTCAGGTGCATGTCGATGGCCCGATCGAAGGGTTCGAGCTTCTTGCCCAGCACCTGCTCGGAGAGCAGGCCCTTGCTGACGATCTGGCCCGGATTGCGCAGCAGGCACTCCAGCAGGCCGAACTCGGTGGCGGTGAGTTCCAGCAACTGATCGTCGCAGCGAGCCTGTTGCAGGCCGGGCTGCAGCACCAGATCCATGAAGCGAACCTCTTCCGAGCTGCCGCCGCGCTGGGGAGCCTGGCTCTGGGTTCGACGCAGGATGGCGCGCACCCGGGCCAGCAGCTCCCTGTCGTCGAACGGCTTGGCGAGATAGTCGTCGGCACCGGCCTCCAGCCCGTTGACCCGATCCTGGCTGTCGCCACGGGCGGTCAGCATCAACACCGGGGTGTCGTGGGTCTTGCGCAGCCGGGTCAGCATCGCGAAACCGTTGAGTCTGGGCATCATGACGTCCAGCAGCACCAGGTCGAATGCCTGTTCTGCCAGTCGCTGCAATCCCTCTTCCCCATCCTCGGCGACGGTGACCTCAAACCCCTCCAGGGTCAGGATTTCGGTGAGCAGCTGGGTCAGCTCGAGATCGTCGTCGACCAGGAGTATTTTGTTCATCTGGGAGTCACTCTGTTGATTTTGCACGCCAAACTGACGTCCGGGTCAGGGTATAATAAGTTTTTACGCGTCGGAGGAAAGCCGGTTTTGAGCCACCAACACTATTCCCGCTGGGTCACCCTGGCCAGCATGGCCGCTGTGACCACCGCCACCCTGCTCATCCTGGGCAAACTGATCGCCTGGCTGATGACGGATTCATCCAGCCTGCTGGCATCCCTGACCGATTCCTTCATGGACATCAGCGCCTCTCTCATCAATCTGCTGGCCATCCGTTATGCGCTGGCCCCTGCCGACGAAGAGCATCGCTTCGGCCACGGCAAGGCGGAGTCCCTGGCGGGTCTGGTGCAGTCGGCCTTCATCTCGGGGTCCGCCTTGCTGCTGGTGATGCACGGCATCTCGTCGATGCTGAATCAGGTGCCCGTGGTGCGCCTGGAGGCCGGGATCTGGGTCAGCGTCGGCTCCATCGTGCTGACCCTGCTGCTGGTGAGCTTCCAGGGCTTTGTCATCCGCAAGACCAACAGTGTGGCCATCAAGGCCGACATGCTGCACTACCGTTCCGACCTGCTGCTCAATGGCGGCGTGCTGGTGGCACTGGTGCTGGCGGGGCAGGGGTGGTACTGGGCCGACGGCCTGTTTGCCATTCTGATCGGTCTGTTCCTGGTGTGGGGGGGTGTCCATATCGGCTACGAATCGGTGCAGGCCCTGCTCGATCGTCAGTTGCCAGAGGAGGAACAAGCGAGAATAATGGCCCTCTGCTGTGCCGTAGAGGGGGTGCATGGCGTACATGACCTGCGTACCCGCCAATCCGGGCCGACCCGTTTCGTGCAGTTGCATCTGGAACTCGATGATCAACTGCCTCTGGTCAGGGCCCATCAGATAGCCGACGAGGCTGAACTGGCCGTCCGCCAGGCCTTCGAGCGGATGGATGTGATCATTCACATGGACCCCATCTCGGTGCTGACACAAGAACGACAAAGCACTCACCCTGAACAACAGTAGGCTGCAACATGGATGATCTGGTTGCCAGAACCTGGCAAAAAATTCAGCAGGAAGCGCAGAGCATGGCGGCCCAGGAGCCCATGCTGGCCAGCTTCTTTCATTCCACCATTCTCAATCACCGGGATTTGCGCTCGGCGCTGAGCTTCCAGCTCGCCAACAAGCTCGACAGCACCACCATGCCTGCCATCGCCTTGCGGGAAGTGATCGAGCTGGCCCTGCGCAGCGAGCCCGAGCTGCTGGCCGCAGTGGCCGCCGACATCTGCGCGGTGCAGGATCGCGACCCGGCGGTCGACCTCTTCTCCACCCCGCTGCTCTACCTCAAGGGATTCCATGCTCTTCAGGGGTATCGGGTGGCCAACTGGCTGTGGCGTCAGGGACGCCGTGCCTTGGCGCTCTATCTGCAAAACCAGATCTCCGTGGTGTTCGGCGTGGATGTACACCCGGCCGCCCGCATCGGCAAGGGCATCATGTTTGACCATGCCACCGGTATCGTGGTCGGCGAAACCGCCGTCATCGAGAACGACGTCTCCATCCTTCAGAGTGTGACTCTGGGAGGTACCGGCAAGGAGAGTGGCGATCGTCACCCCAAAATCCGGGAAGGGGTGATGATAGGGGCGGGGGCCAAGGTGCTCGGCAACATCGAGGTGGGCGTCGGTGCCAAGATCGGTGCCGGCAGCGTGGTGATCAACCCGGTGCCGCCTCACACCACGGTCGCTGGCGTGCCCGCCAGGATTGTGGGCCGCCCCGAGTGCGACAAACCTTCCCTGGACATGGATCAGTGCCTCTGATCCCCTGACCGAGGCCGTTGTATGGTCAAGCGCTGGTCAGGCTTTCTGATCCTGGGGATGTGGCTGCTCAACCTGCTGCACCTCTATCTGGACTTATCCCCCTGGCCCGCCGCCATCGCGGCCTGGGCCGCCTCCCTGCTCACCTGGCCCTGGCTGGTGGGTGCCGCACGGCGCCAGGCGCTGGCCCTCTACGGCGCGGCGCTCCTGCTGCTGCTCTTTTCCTGGTGGCGGGGGGCCAGCCTCAGCCCAGGTGACTGGCTCTTGCCGAACATCAACATGCTGACCATGTTTGCCGCAGTGAGCACCCTCAATCTGGCTACCTCCGGCCTCTTGAGCGGCACCGCCTCCTGGTCCGGTCGCAAGGGGCTGTGGAGCACCATGGCCAGCCTCAATCTACTGGGGGCCGTCATCAATCTTTCGGTGCTCTTCATCATCGGCGATCGGCTGGAGCGCAACGGGACGCTGGAGCGGCGTCAGGTCATGGTGCTGAGCCGGATCTTCTGTGCGGCTGCATTTTGGTCCCCCTTCTTCGTCGCCATGGCAGTGGCCCTCACCTATGCACCGGGTCTGCAATTGGGCAGCATACTGCCTTTTGGCATACTGGCGGCCTTGCTGGCCATGGGGCTGACGGCCTGGCAGGTAGAGCGGCTCGGCGTGGAGACCTTTGAAGGTTATCCGCTGCGGCTCCAGACCCTGGGGCTACCGGTGACCCTGGCACTGCTGGTGCTGGTGATCCACCGTTTCTGGCCCGGACTCAGCATTCTGGCGGTGATCGCCCTAGTGGCGCCCTTGCTGGCCTTGCTGTTCATGCCGCAAGCGGGGCGAGGGGCTGCTCTCAAGCGCCAGGTGGTGGAGCGCTTCCCGGCGATCGGTGGCCAGCTTGTGCTGTTTCTGGGGGCCGGCCTGCTGGCGGCTGGCATCAACAGCGCGCTGTCAGTACTGGACTTTGGCAGTGGCCACGGCCTGCCGCTGTTCAACCACTTCGGCTGGCTGGAAGCCTGCCTGACCCTGCTGCTGATCTTCCTAGTGGCCATAGTGGGTGTGCATCCTCTCATCAGCATCTCGGGGGTGGCGCCGCTGCTCTGGCCGCTGGCACCGGATCCCAGCCTGCTTGGCATGTGCTTCCTCATGGGGTGGGGGCTGGCGACCGGGACGAGCCCGCTCTCCGGCTCCAATCTGGCGCTGGCGTCCCGCTACAACCTGAGCGCCGGGCTGCTGCTGCGCTGGAACCTGCTCTACGGCCTGTTGATGTACGCCGTGGCCTGTCTGATGATGGGGGGCTTCATCGCCTTGCATGGCTGATGGCGGCATCGGCAGGAGGGCGGGTTGTGCCACGGCGGACGCCCGGGATCGAGGTTCCTGCTGCCTGCGAGAAAAACCGACGCATATTTAAGCAATACCGGGCCGCAGGGCGCATTTTGCAACGTGCTGGCTTGTTTGTGCCGAGCGCATCAGGGTATGCTGGCTCCACGCGCTTGAATCGCCCTCTGTGGGGCATCGCAATTGAACATACAGGTATGCATATGTCACTAGAAGTCCTTGAGCAACTCGAATCCAAAGTACAATCCGCCGTCGACAACATCTCCTTGCTGAAGATGGAGCTGGACGAGCTGAAAGAGCAGAACAGCAAGCTGCAAGACGAAAACCACCAACTGCGCAACGAGCACGTTGCCTGGCAAGAGCGTCTGCGTGCCCTGCTGGGCAAGATGGACCAGATGGGCGATGCCATCTGATCCCGTCTAGATTGACCGGAATGAAAGCGGGCCGCTCCTTGAGCGGCCCGCTTGTTTTGGTCTGCCGGGCAATCAGAGTGCCAGCAGCTGTTTGACGGTCTTCTCGATGCCGTCCGCAGCCTCCACAATATTGTTGGCCAGCATGTAGGCAGGAGTGGAGATGACCTTGCGCTCCTGATCCACCACGAACTCGCTCACCGGGCAGTCGAGATGACTGCCACCCATGGCTTCGATGGCGTTGGCGGCGCCCTCGTCGTTGCCAATGGTGGCCAGGGTGCCTGCCCCATAGATGAGCGGGATCATGGCCGGTGCGATGCAGATGTAGGCGGCCGGTTTGCCGGCTCTGGCAAAGCTCTGGCAGGCCTTCAGCACATCCGGCTGGATGCGGCACTCTGCGCCCTTGATGGCGAAGTCACACAGGTTCTTGGCGGCGCCGAAGCCGCCCGGCACCAGCAGGGCGTCGAAGTCGGCTGCATCCAGTTCAGCTACATCCCTGATCTGGCCGCGGCAGATGCGGGCCGCCTCGACCAGCACGTTGCGGTTCTCTCCCTCGCTGACCTCGCCGGTCAGGTGATTGATGACATGAAGCTGAGGGACATTGGGGGCGAAGCATTGAACGGATGCTCCCTGACGGGCCAGTGCCAGCAGGCTGATGACGGCCTCGTGGATTTCGGCGCCGTCAAACACGCCACAACCACTCAAGATCACGGCCACTTTTTTCATGACAGACTCCTCGTTGTTGAAAATGTGAGCCAGGGTAGATTGTTGTACTTTTGTATGGTTATCGTTCGACCTCCGCTGGTCAAGTCATCTCCCTGTGCTAGGATTGTTTCGTTTTGGATCCTGCCTCAGTACCCCCCTTGAATTTTTTTCCACATTGATCGAGATCATGATGAGTGTGTCATGTTGAGTTTTCATGTTCTCAACGCAATGTTTTAAAAGATATTTTTGTTTTAATCCACAGCTTTGTCACGGCTGTGATGCAATGGTGCCATTTTTGAGCACAGAGTTATCCACAGCAATATGCCCCACCGGTGCGCCGGGGTGATGGTGGGAGTCCCCTTGGTGTGGTGCGGGCCCTGTGGCATCCTAGCGGCTGTTTATTCTTGGCAGGACGATTTTCATGGCCTCTAGCAATCCTCTTATTCTGGTCGACGGCTCTTCATATCTTTACCGCGCCTTCTTTGCCTCACAGCAGGCCGATCTGCGCACCTCGACCGGCTTGCCGAGCGGCGCCGTCCGTGTCATGGCCAACATGATGCGCAGCCTTCGCAAGCAGTACCCTGACTGCCACGTGGCCGTGGTGTTCGACGCCAAGGGCAAGACCTTCCGTGACGACATCTATCCCGAATACAAGGCAACACGCGCCAGCATGCCGGACGATCTGCGCAGCCAGGTCGCCCCTATTCACCAGATGATCAAGGCAATGGGTTTCCCCTTCCTGATGGTCGAAGGGGTGGAGGCTGACGACGTGATCGGCACCCTGGCCCGTCAGGCGACCGAGAAACAGTTGCCTGTGCTCATCAGCACCGGCGACAAGGACATGGCGCAGCTGGTCTCCGACCATGTCACCCTGATCGACACCATGAAGGATGTGAAGACCGATCGGGAAGGGGTGATCGAGAAGTTCGGCGTACCGCCCGAGCTCATCATCGATTACCTGGCGCTGATGGGGGACAAGGTGGACAACATTCCCGGCATGACAGGTGTCGGCGAGAAGACCGCACTGGCCCTGCTGCAGGGGATTGGCAGCATCGACGAGATCGCCGCCAACCTCGACAAGGTGGCGGCGCTCGGCTTCCGTGGCTCCAAGGCGTTCGCCGACAAGTTCCGCGAGCAGGAAGAGCAGGTGCGCCTTTCCTATGTGCTGGCCACCATCAAGACCGACGTGGCGCTGGAACAGAGCCTGGAAGAGTTGCAGCTTGGCCCCATCGACAAAGAGGCTCTGCTGGCGGTCTATCGCGAGTATGAGCTGCGCAACCTGATCAAAGAGCTGGAGTCCGGTGGCGCTGAGGAGAGCGAAGCCGAAAGTGATGAGGAAGGCGCCGCCCCGGCAGCCGCCATCGAAACCGACTATCGCTGCATCCTGGATGAGGCCGAATTCGACGAGTGGCTGGCACGGTTGCAGGCGGCGCCGCTGTTTGCCTTCGACACCGAGACCACCAGTCTCGACTATATGGAAGCGCGCGTCGTTGGCGTCTCCTTTGCCATCGAGCCGGGCAAGGCGGCCTACGTGCCCTTCGGCCATGATTATCTGGGAGCGCCTGTCCAGCTGAGCGAAGCGCTGGTGCTGGGCAAGCTCAAGCCGCTGCTGGAAGATCCGGCCCGTCTCAAGGTGGGGCAGAACCTCAAGTACGATCGCAATGTACTGCTCAACCACGGCATCGAGCTGCAGGGTATCGCCTACGACACCATGCTCGAATCCTATGTGCTCAACTCCACCGCCAGCCGCCACGACATGGATTCCCTGGCCCGCAGGTATCTGAACGCCGAAACCATCTCGTTCGAAGAGATCGCCGGCAAGGGGGTCAAGCAGCTCACCTTCAACCAGATTGAACTGGAGCAGGCGGCCCCTTACGCGGCGGAAGATGCCGACATTACCCTGCGTCTGCATCAGACGCTGTGGGGCAAGCTCTCTGCCGAACCGGGTCTCGCCAAGGTGTTCAGCGAGATCGAACTGCCCCTGCTGCCGGTGCTGGCGCGGATGGAGCGACTCGGTACCACCATCGAGCCCAAGCTGCTGCATCAGCAGAGTCAGGAGATCGAAGTGCGTCTGGCAGAGCTGGAGAAGCAGGCCCACGAGCTGGCCGGGCAGGAGTTCAATCTCTCCTCGCCCAAGCAGCTGGGTGAAATCCTCTTCACCAAGCTGGGGCTGCCGATCATCAAAAAGACCCCCAAGGGAGCGCCATCCACTGCGGAAGAGGTGCTGGCCGAGCTGGCGGAGACCTATGAGCTGCCGCAACTGCTGATGGAGCACCGTGGGCTGGCCAAGCTCAAGTCCACCTACACCGACAAGCTGCCGCTGATGATCAAGCCGCAGACCGGGCGGGTGCACACCTCCTATCATCAGGCGGTGGCGGCGACCGGTCGGCTCTCGTCCACCGATCCCAACCTGCAGAACATTCCGGTACGCAACGAACAGGGGCGCCGCATTCGGCAGGCCTTCATTCCGTGCGCCGGTTACAAGCTGGTGGCGGCGGACTACTCCCAGATCGAGCTGCGCATCATGGCCCACCTCTCCGGTGACAAGGGGTTGCTGACCGCCTTCGCCGAGGGCAAGGACATCCACAAGGCGACCGCCGCCGAGGTGTTCGGGGTCGCGCTTGATGCGGTGACCAGCGACATGCGCCGCAGTGCCAAGGCGATCAACTTTGGTCTCATCTATGGCATGAGTGCCTTCGGTCTGGCCAAGCAGCTGGGGATCGGTCGCGCCGAAGCGCAGAAGTACATGGATCTCTACTTCGAGCGCTACCCGGGTGTGCTGGAGTACATGGAGCGTACCCGGCAGCAGGCGGACGCCCAGGGCTATGTGGAGACTCTGTTTGGCCGTCGCCTCTATCTGCCGGATATCAAGTCTCGCAACGCGGGCCTGCGCAAGGCGGCCGAACGGGCCGCCATCAACGCCCCCATGCAGGGTACGGCTGCCGACATCATCAAGCGGGCCATGATCAACGTGGATGGCTGGATCCGGGGCATTGAAGACCAGTCGATCCGCATGTTGATGCAGGTGCACGATGAACTGGTGTTCGAGATCCGCGAAGAGAAGCTGGAAGAGTACATCGCCCTCATCAAGGAGAAGATGTCGGGTGCGGCCGAACTGGATGTGCCGCTGGTCGTGGAAGCGGGTACTGGTGACAACTGGGATCAGGCCCACTGATCCTGACCACAGTGATTGGCTAGCTATATAAGCAGAGAAGCCCGGCATCATGCCGCAATGCTGTTCACTTAAGAGAATTTGAGTTCCAGTCCACGTAGTATCAGGGCTAAAAAATGAGGGAGGCATG
>NZ_JAPDBQ010000130.1:0-12372 GCF_027705325.1 Aeromonas sp. QDB18 | reverse complement strand
CCAGCGGGGCTGACGCCCCGGCGAAATTCCCCTCCCACCTACGTCGGAGGGAGTCCCCTTTCGCATTTAAGATGGATCCAGACCCACAGCCAGCAGGAGATGAGTTACCCCGCCCTGCACGGCTTCCTGTGCGCCCGTCTGGCGGGGCCCGTAGCCCCCGACTGGCAAGATCCGCTGGCCGGCCTGCTGCCTCATGATGCGGCGCTGGACGAGAAGAGTGCCGAGGCGCTGCATCACCTGATCGCCGAGCTGGAAGCCCAGGCCGACGACGCGCAGCTGGCCCTGCCGAGCCAGTGTCGCCTCTCTACCGACAACCCGGAGCAGGTGTTTGACAAGCGCCATCCTCTGGGCCAATGGAGCTATGGCTTCAGTCAGGGGGTAGCCTGCTGGCCGGCGCCGACCGACCTGAACGATCCGGCGACCCGCTATCGCTTCAGCCTGGTGGCCGAGCTCTGCCTGTTTCGCGACAAGCCCATGGCCATGATGCTGCACCAGGCTACGGCCAGCGAGCCCCCCTTCCTCGATTTTTGCAAGCGTCAACGCCAGCAGATGAAGACGGCCCTCAACCTCCTGCTCGGCCAGGATCACTACGAGGCCGAGCCTGAAGAGAGCCCGTCCCTGGACAACGAGCAGACTCGCCAGTGGCAGCAGTGGTTCGAGCTAGCGGCAGAGAGCCGCGATCCCCTCGCTCGCCTTGGCTGGTTCGAGCGCATCATTGCCGATGCCAACCTCCTGTTCGATGAGGCATTCTGGCAAGCCCACGCGGGCCATGGCTGGCAGGTCCCCGAGGCACGCCCTCTGATCGCGGCCAGGGCCGGTCGAGCCGATTGCCTGCTGCGACTTGGGCAGCTTGGGCAGGCACGGGATGAGTACCTGGCCCTGCTCGCCCTCTGTCGCGCCGACGAGCCCGCTTGCCGCCACCCCCTCTCCACCCTCTATGCCTGGCAAGGGGAATGGGATGCCCTGCAACAACTGCTGGTGCGCTTTGATGAAGCCTCCTGCTGGCTGCTTTACAACAAGGCGTTGATGAGCTTTGTCTGCGAAGGGGAAGCGGCGGCGCGCCCTCATCTGGCGGCGGCAATGGAGGTCAATCCCCATGTGCCCGCCACTTTGCTGGGCCAGCGCCGCTTGCCCAAGCAGGAGCCTCGCCGCTGGCAGGGAGGCAGCCGTGACGAGGCGGCGCTCTACGCCTTGCAGAGTCGCGAGGCCTGGCTGACCCACAACGCCTTGATATGGCTGCGAAAGAGTGCGGGCAAGCAGGCCAGTTGAGACCCCAATTGCCGATTCGATGACAGAACACGTGCGCAAACGCACATTTTTCTGGTGACTGGTCAGACAAATGCCCCTGTGTTACGTATCATCAAGGCCAAAGTATCAAGAGAAACTGCACCCGATGCAGCCGCCACAGCAGGATGTCATATGTCGAAGATCATTGAGCTGCTCGCGCACTACCCTCCTTATCAGCTGGTTCACGCCGCTGAGATGGTGCGCGATACCTTTGAACAGTTTTATCAGCAGCGGTACCAACTCACCGTGCCCCAGTGGCGCCTGATGATGGTGCTCGGCCCCCACTACCCCATCAGCCAGAAGGAACTGGTGGAGGCGAGCGGCATGGACAAGGTACGGATCTCCCGCGAGATCCATCGTCTGGTGGAGAAAGGCATCCTGTTCACCGAGAACAGCGTGCAGGACAAGCGCATCAGCCTGGTCTCCTTCACCCCGGCGGGGCTCACCCTGTTCCAGCAGCTCAAGACGGAGGCGGGAAGCTGGCAGCACACCCTCACCGACTATCTACCGGCCGAGGCGCGTCAGAGCATTCGCCTGCACCTGCAGAGCGTCAGCGATGCCATCGAACAACTTCACCTGCTGGACAACGAGCAACCCTCATGAAGCTGAACAACTTTGCCACCATGGATGTCAACATGCTGCTGAGCCTGGTCAACATGCAGCTGCGTGATCACTACGAGGATCTCGATGATCTTTGCCGGTCGCAGGATCTCGACAAGGAGGCCCTGGTCGCCAGGCTGGCCAGCGGCGATTTCCACTATCAGGAAGATCAGAAGCAGTTCAGATAGGGATCCGGATCACAACCCATGCCGCTGGCTCCGTCGGCAAAAGCTGCTAAGGTGGTGGCTACCCGGTCCGTTGATGTTCGCAAGAGGTATGGATACATCTTGTTGTCACAGACCGCGGTTAGCCTCTTGTTCACCACCCGCAGCCAAGGATGACCCATGATGCGCCTCATTCAACCAACCAGCCTGATCACCCTCTGCACATTGCTGGTGATCAGCCTCTTCCTTCCCCAGGTCCCCACCAGCGCCGAGCAGTGGCTCACCACCCTGCTGCTGGCCTCCCTCGTGGCGGTCTTTCTGATGGTCGGCAGCGGCTGCCGCCACTTCCTGCGCGAATAACGACACCAGAGCGCGATGACTGCCCAAAAACAACAACGCAGCCCGAGGGCTGCGTTGTTGTTTCAGGATACTGTGGAGGCCCCGAGTCGCATCAGTAAGCCAGGGTTTCCAGCTGCTCCTTGGCCTGCTCGATCCCCTTGGCTTGCGCCTCCGGACCCATGCCCATGCCTTCGGCATAGATGAAGTCCACTTCGGTCATGCCGATGAAGCCCAGCACGGTACGCATGTAGGGGGTCACCAGGTCGGTGGCATTGCCCACGTGCATGCCGCCACGGGGGCTGACCACCAGGGCGCGGGTGTTCTCCACCAGGCCGACCGGACCGGTCTCGGTGTAACGGAAGGTCACGCCGGCACGGGCCACCAGATCGATCCAGTTTTTCAGCTGGGTCGGGATGTTGAAGTTGTACATGGGGGCCGCGATGATCACCAGATCGCTCGCCTTGAGCTCGGCGACCAGCTCGTCGGACTGGGCCAGCACCGCTTGCTGACGCTCGTTCAGGTTCTCGCCACCACGCAGGCCCATGGCCAGCTCGCCGTCCAGCACCGGCAGGTTCAGGGTCGCCAGATCGCGTACCTGGATGGTGTCACCCTGGCGCTCGGCCAGGTAGCCGTCGATCAGGGCGTTGGATTGGGAATACTGGCCCAGGATGCTGGACTTCAGAACGAGGATATTGGCCATGGTGAAACTCCATTTGATTGTCAATTGAACAGCCAGGCTGTCGATGGAGGTCACTATAAAGACTGGCATTAAAGCCTGATAGCGAAAATAGATGCTCAAGTCATTCAAAAAATTTGATGTCTGTGCATTTCCTCGGCAGAGAGGGGCTCATCAAACTCCGCACCCTTGGCATGACAAACGATTGCCGTTATGATCCGCCGCACTTTTTGTACGTGATCCGGATCTCATGACCTCCTCCCGCAGGCACTCCCCCTTTGCCGGCGCCGTCTGGATGATGGTGGCAGGCCTCTGCTTCGCCGCCGTCAACAGCCTGAGCCAGTATGTCAGCTTCACGCTCGGCCTCCCCTCGACCCAGGTCGCCTTTCACCAATATCTGATCGCCCTGGTCTGCCTGCTGCCCTGGCTGGTGCGCCACGGTCTGCGCCAGTCCCCGATGACGAACCAGCTGCGCCTGCACCTGCTGCGGGTCGCCCTGGCGGTGACCGGCATCCAGTTCTGGCTCTGGGCCCTGGCGGTCCCCGTCCCCATCTGGCAGGGGATCGCGCTCTTGATGTCCTCCCCCCTGTTTGCCACCCTGGGATCAGCCCTCTTTCTCAAAGAGCAGGTGAGCCGGGCCCGCATTCTCGCGACCCTGGCGGGGTTTGTGGGCGCCATGCTGATCCTGGCTCCCTGGACCGACGACTTCACCCTGGCCTCCCTGCTGCCGGTGGCGGCCGCCCTCTTCTGGGCAGGCTACTCCTTGCTGGTGCGCTATCAGGCGGCCAGCGAGTCGTCCCACACCATCGTCGTCTACCTGCTCGTCTTCAGCACCCCGTTCAACGCCATGCTGGCGATCCCTGAATGGCAGTGGCCGAGCGAAACCAAGTGGCTGCTGGTGGCCGCCTCGGGCGTACTGTCGGCACTGGCCCAGATGTCCATCGCCCGCGCCTACAGCGTGGCGGAGGCCTCCTTCGTGCAACCTTTCGATTTTGCCAAGCTGCCCATGAACGTGCTGGCCGGCTGGCTGGTATTTGGCTGGGCGCCCCCCGGTCGCTTGTGGCTGGGGGCGGCCATCATCATCGGCGCCATCACCCTGCTCACCCATCTGGAGCAGCGCGCCCACCCACCCACTTCCTGAGGTACGCCATGCGTGCCTCTTTTTTTGCTCACCCGGATCAGCCCTGCTGACCACCGACCTCAGGAGAGATCAGATGTTTGGAACCGCCACCCGCCCCACTGCGACCCGCGCCCTGCTGCTGGGATCAGGCGAACTCGGCAAGGAGGTCGCCATCGAGCTGCAGCGGCTCGGTATCGAGGTGATCGCCGCCGACCGCTATGCCAACGCCCCCGCCATGCAGGTGGCCCACCAGGCCCGCGTGCTGGACATGCTGGATGGTGCCGCCCTGCGCGCCCTGGTGGCCGAGGTCAAGCCCGACCTCATCATCCCCGAGATTGAAGCCATCGCCACCGACACCCTGGCCGCCCTCGAGCAGGAAGGGGTCAAGGTGGTGCCCAATGCCCGCGCCACCCAGCTCACCATGAACCGGGAGGGGATCCGTCGCCTCGCCGCCGAAACCCTGGGACTGCCCACCTCTGCCTACCGCTTTGCCCAGAGCAAGGAGGAGTTTGTGGCCTCCGTCGAGGCCATCGGCTTGCCCTGCGTGGTAAAACCGGTGATGAGCTCCTCCGGCAAGGGGCAGAGCCTGCTGCGCGACCTCGCCAGGCTGGATGAAAGCTGGACCTATGCCCAGGAGGGGGGCCGTGCCGGTCGTGGCAAGGTGATTGTCGAAGGCTTCGTTCCTTTCGAGTACGAGATCACCCTGCTCACGGTGCGCGCCGTCGATGGCATCCACTTCTGCGAGCCTATCGGCCATCGTCAGGAGGATGGCGACTACCGCGAATCCTGGCAGCCCCAGGCCATGAGCGAGCTGGCCCTGGCCCGCTCCAAGGAGGTGGCGGCCAAGGTGGTCGAAGCCCTTGGCGGCTACGGTCTGTTCGGGGTCGAGCTCTTCATCAGGGGTGACGAGGTGTGGTTCAGCGAAGTCTCCCCCCGCCCCCACGACACCGGCATGGTGACCCTGATCTCCCAGGATCTCTCCGAGTTCGCCCTGCACGTGCGCGCCATCCTGGGGCTGCCCGTCGGCACCATCACCCAGTACGGTCCGAGCGCCTCTGCCGTGGTGCTGCGGGAAGGCCACAGCCAGGATATCCGCTATCAGGGGATTGGCGAGGCACTGGCCCTGGTGCCGGGTGCCCAGTTGCGTCTCTTTGGCAAGCCGGAGATCGCCGGTCGTCGTCGCCTCGGGGTGGCGCTCGCCCGTGGACAGGATTGCCAGGAAGCCGTGGAGCAGGCCAAGACGGTGGCAGCCCGGGTAGAAGTACTGTTCTAGGCAATCCGCTTTACCACGCAAAAACAAACGTTTATCTGCGTGATCCGGCGCAAGGGGCAGGTGACTGCCCCTTTCCCATTGAAGCACCAGGCTTATAATCCCCCCTTCACCTATGTCAGGAGTACAAGATGTTAACTGCCGTGATCTTCGATATGGATGGTGTTCTGATCGACTCGGAACCCTTCTGGCAACGGGCACAGATGGCCGTCTTCGCCGAACTGGGCCACTTCCACACCGAGGAGGACTGCAACTCCACCATAGGGGTGCGCATCGATCAGCTGGTGGCCCACTGGTACCGGATCCGCCCCTGGAGCAGCCCCAGCCAGGAAGAGGTAGTACAGCGCATCCTGGATCAGGTGATCGCGCTCATCCTGCAAGAGGGACAGCCCAAGGCCGGGGTGCTGGAAGCCCTCGACCTCATCGAGGCCCAAGGGCTCAAGATCGGGCTCGCCACCTCCTCACCGTTTGCCATGGTCGAGGCGGTGCTCGGCAAACTCGGCATCCAGGACCGTTTCATGGCGGTCCACTCCGCCGAGGTGGAGCGCTTTGGCAAACCCCACCCGGATGTCTATATCCACGCCGCCGAGAAGCTCGGCGTCGAGCCTGTGCACTGTCTCGCCATTGAGGACAGCTTCACCGGCCTGCTGGCGGCCAAGGCAGCCTCCATGACGGCGCTGATCGTGCCGGACCCGGCGCTGGTCGGCGATCCCCGTCTGGCCATCGCCAACCACGAGTTGCGCTCTCTTGCCGAGCTGAACACAGAGATGCTGGCCGGCTGGGTCAAGTAGGCAACACCCTGGCGGACTGACCTCCTGCCTCGCTTGAGCCCGCTCATAAACGTGCGCTTGCTCGCGGTTGCGCCGCCTTGTGGCGACTAGAATCAGCAGGAGCACAGAGACGGCCCACGGGCCCGAGGAGGTCACCATGATCGAGTACACCAGCAAGCGTATCGTCTGCCCCCACTGCGGCCACCACACCCGGGTCGAGCTGGATGCCAGCCAGGGGGATCAGGAGTTCTACGAAGATTGCATGGCCTGCTGCAACCCCATCCACCTGCGGCTGCACCGGGATGAAGCCCGCGACTGCCTGCAACTCTTCGTGGATGCCGACGACGAGCAGCTGTTCTGAATTCCCCTGTCCAGACACAGATAAAAACAAACGGGACCCTGTGGGTCCCGTTTGTTCTGGTGCCATCGTCAGGCTGGATCACGCCTCCCTCAAGCACGCCGCCTTCGCCGACGTCATGGTCGGAACAAACTCCACCACCTGATAATCGGCCGCCTCTGCCTGCTTGAAGGGATCCTCTGCCAGCATCGCCTCCAAGGCGTCTCGGCTCACGCCCTGCGCCAGTATGACGCCCCCGACTCGGGGTACCCGACGCCCGGACGCCAGAAAATGGCCTGCGGCATATTGCCGCTCCAGCCACGCAATGTGGGCCGGGATCAGGGCATCGATCTCCGCCAGCGGTTTCACATAGGTCAATGTCACGACAAACATAGAGAAGTCTCCAAGGCTCTGGGGCGGCGCCTCTTCCACAAGAGGGCGCCTTTCCCGTGATGCCGCCCTCCTCTTCGAACCCTGGGGGCAGCGCTCAGGTGGTTACTGGCGCGCCGCCAGCACCCGCTCCACCGTGTCGACGATGGCCTGGGTCTGGGGGTCTATCTCGATGTTGGTCCGCCAGCCGGCCTTGACCCAGCCCAGGTTGGTCCGGGCCAGGGTCTCGGGGATCAGGTTGACGCAGAACTCGCTGGCGCGCACCTCGCCCACGGTGAGGCTGATGCCGTCGATGCCGATGTAGCCCTTGGTCAGCACGTACTTCATAAGCGCAGGATCGAGGCGATACCACACCTGGCGGTTGTTGGGGGTGTCGATGACCGAGGTCACCTCGGCCGTCCCCATGATATGGCCGGACATGGCATGGCCGCCAATCTCGTCCCCAAAGCGGGCGGCCCGCTCCACGTTGACCTTGTCACCCACCACCAGTTGCCCAAGGTTGGTGAGGCGCAGAGTCTCCTGCATCAGATCGAAGCTGACCAGATCCCCCTCCACCCGGGTGACGGTCAGGCAGCAGCCGTTGTGGGCCACCGAGGCCCCCAGGGCCAGCCCCTCGCCCCAGGCCGGGCTCGGCATGCGGATCACGTGGGTGCGAAAATTGGGCAGTGAATCGATGGCCACCAGTTCGGCGGTCCCTTGTACGATGCCGGTGAACATGAGTCTCTCCAGGCTGTGAAAATTGTCGGCAGGTTACCCCCGGCCACCTTGCAAGACAAGGGTGCCGGCTGACAAGGAGAAGCGCGATCGCTATAGTGACCCCAATCAATCCAGACTGAACGAGGAAACAAAAATGCAGGTATATCAATGCTGTGAAGCCATTCGCATCGCCTACAACCAGATTGGCTCCGGTGAGCAGGGTTATGTGCCCCAGGCCATTGCCGCCAGCATACGGGCGCTCAACGCCGTGGCCTCCGACGAGCGGGTACCGGCGGATCTGCGCGAGCAGGCGGCCTATGCCGCGGCCAACCTGCTGATCAGCGATCACGAAGACGCCTGATCCCGGCTACAAATCTGCCGCCGACCTTCCCCGTTGGCGGTTTTTCAGGCTAGAATGACACCCCCGCATCTTGTCTCCTCAGGACGAGGAGGCAAAAGCCCATCTCTCTTGCCCGCTCTTTCTCTTTTATCTGATCCACTCGGAGGTGTCAGTGCAACGTTATTGGTCCGAGGCGAAGCAGCTCGTTCGTCTAGCCAGCCCCATTCTGGTCGCCCAGGTGGCCCAGATCGCCATGAACTTCGTCGATACCGTGATGGCGGGACAGGTGAGCGCCGTGGATCTTGCCGCCGTGTCGGTGGCGTCCAGCTTCTGGTTGCCGATCATCTTGCTGGTGCAGGGCATCATCATGGCCCTCACCCCCATCGTTTCCCAGCTCAACGGCGCTCGCAAGCAGGACGAGGTGCGCCCCGCCGTGCACCAGGGCTTCTGGCTCGCCCTCATCGTCACGCCCATCGCCATGGTGGCACTCTACTTCAGCCCCCTGGCACTGCAGTTCATGGACGTGGATCCCGTCATGGCGGCCAAGACTGCCGGCTACCTGCACGCCATCCTGTGGGGCCTGCCCGCCTTCGTGATGTTCCAGGTGCTGCGCAACTTCAGTGAGGGGCTCTCCCACACCATGCCGACCATGGTGATCGGGTTCGTGGGGCTCGCGGTCAACATCCCCGCCAACTACATCTTCATTCACGGCCACTTCGGCATGCCGAAACTCGGCGGCGTCGGCTGCGGCGTAGCCACTGCCATCGTGCTCTGGGCCATGCTGCTGGCGATGATCGTCTATGTGAAGTGCTCTGCCCACTTCAAGCACATCAACCTGTTCGCCCAGCTGGCACGCCCCAACGGCAGCCGGATCTGGCGCCTGTTTCGCCTGGGGTTTCCCATCGCCATGGCCATCTTCTGCGAGGTGACCCTGTTTACCGTGGTGGCCCTGATGCTGGCCCCCTTCGGTGCGGAGACGGTGGCGAGTCACCAGATTGCGCTCAACTTCTCCAGCCTGGTCTTCATGCTGCCCCTCTCCATCGGTGTCGGCGTGACCATCCGGGTCGGTCACAACATAGGGGAAGGTCAACCGGATCAGGCCAGGGTCGCCGCCCGCACCGGCCTGATGCTGGGCATGGGCGTCGCCGCCGCGACCGCCGCCCTCACCGTGCTGCTGCGCGACCCCATCGCGGGGATCTACACCGACGACCTGCAGGTGATCGGCCTCGCCGCCACCCTGCTCTTCTTCGCCGCCATCTACCAGATCTCCGATTCGGTACAGGTGGTGGCCGCGGCGGCCCTGCGCGGTTACAAGGATACCCAGGCCATCTTCTACGTCACCATCGTCGCCTATTGGGGGCTGGGTCTGCCCACCGGCATGATCCTGGGGCTGACCGACTGGGTGGTACCGCGCATGGGCCCGCAGGGCTTCTGGATAGGCTTCATCGTCGGTCTCACCTCCGCCGCCCTGATGCTGGGCGCGCGGCTGCGCGTCATCTACGGCCGCTTCGCCAGCCCCGCGGCCTGCACAGCCCTCTCCCGGGCGCAATAGGGCGCGGCCAGGGGCACGGGGAGCCGCACTTTTGGGGCGGCTCGCCTGTAAAATCAACAGGCTGCACAAGAACTGGGCAAACAGTCTCCTTTGTGCAAGTCCCTTGTTGACAGCCTTGGGGGCCATGGGTAGTATGCCGACCACGCCAGCAGTGCTGGCGGGATAAAACGGGTTTTCAACCCGGTTTATGAAGTGGGTTTATAGCTCAGTTGGTTAGAGCACTACCTTGACATGGTAGGGGTCGTTGGTTCGAATCCAATTAAACCCACCACTTTTCGTGATGCGTCCTTAGCTCAGCTGGTTAGAGCACCACCTTGACATGGTGGGGGTCGGTGGTTCGAGTCCACTAGGACGCACCATCTAAGTCATAAGTTTTACTTATGGTGTGCGCCCTTAGCTCAGCTGGTTAGAGCATCACCTTGACATGGTGGGGGTCGGTGGTTCGAGTCCACTAGGGCGCACCATTCTCATCTTGAGAACATTCGATTTAACAAGACTTTGCGTCCTTAGCTCAGCTGGTTAGAGCACCACCTTGACATGGTGGGGGTCGGTGGTTCGAGTCCACTAGGACGCACCAAAATTGATATGCGTCCTTAGCTCAGCTGGTTAGAGCACCACCTTGACATGGTGGGGGTCGGTGGTTCGAGTCCACTAGGACGCACCAAATTCTAAAAAATCCCGCCCTCGAGCGGGATTTTTGCTTTCTGTCGCATTAGTTTTTCTTATTCAAAGGAATTGATTCATCCGAATCCCATTTTAGCCTTGTGCCTAAAAAAGGCACCTCCGTGCCCAAATCTACAGGCACGGTTTGATCTCGTCGTGCCCAAGCCAGACCCCTACCCCATCCGGCACCGCACCATACTTATGGATTTAATTTACACATACACCCACTATTCAACTGCCATTAGGTACATCGTCACATCCATCCTGATGCAAGACAGTTGCATATGGCGAGATATCTTTCAAAACCTGCAGAACGCCTGTTGATTTAAAATCCTTAGCGATCTCTAGAATAGAAATGTCTCGACCTGTTTCTGGGTCTTTGTAGGTTTTCTTGATATCGCCGCCGCAAATAAGCATCTGCTCAAAAATAGACCTTTCATCCATTTCGACGGCCAGCATCAGTGGCGTGTATCCTTTAAGCGGACTGGCGAGCTCGGCGTTGACATTGGCGCCGCTCTTGATTAACAGTGAAGCAATGCGTCGTAGCTCACTTACATCCATATTCTGGTGTATATTTTGATACATGATATCAATGCAGCGTTGTTGAATAGGTCCATACAGACCTGAATTGATGAGGTTTTCTAGAGACTGTCTTTGCTGATCTAAAGTAAAACCCGATAGGCCTTGGGCTTGACGCCGAATCGCATCCAGCACTTCGGACGTCACAAGCATTGAGGTCTGGTGTTTTTTACACAGCTCTGGGTCTTTCAATATGCCGATTAGCTTAAGGCAAACATTTAGTGCTGTTTGCTCATCAGTTTTTCCACGGCCGTTAGGGTCTGCACCCATTTCCAAAATAGCAGCAACGACGTAAAACCGACCTGATTCGACAGCTGAAATAATCGGCAGTAATCTTTTCTTCTGAGTCCTAGTATTGATGGTCTTTACATCATGTAAAACGCTGCTGATCAATTTAAAAGTTTCATCATTCAGTGAGCGGTATAGGGGACCGCCGGAAAAAACATTAGCCTCATTAAATTCAGTGACATTAAGTGCCTCGAGGGCCATCAAAATCGGTGTGTCCCCAACCTCGGATTGAACATTAACATCTGCTCCCTTTTCAATAAGCTTTCGACAAACATCAACATCTTCGTTCAGCGCAAACCAAACAAGTTGGGGCATGGCTCTCTGCCAAGTATCGCCTACTTTTATGGTGCGGTTTGGATCGATAATCCGGTTTTATTTCTGACGGCCGCAAAAAAACCAACGGGCCTCGTGCTATCGTCGACGGTTTACATTCTACCCCTGGGAAAAGGCCTGCTTTAGGAAACATCCGATCAAAACTTGATCGCCAAAGGTCGATTTCCCATTCTTCAATGTTGTCCGATACTTTCTGGGATGGTTCTGAACTCGTTATTGATGGAATATCGTAGCCAAAGATTACTTGCATCCACTTAATCTGCTTGAGAAAGACCTTATCTGGATTTGGTTGGCATGCTGCAACGACAATTGCTTCCTCGGTGATATACTTTTGATTTTCTCCAGCAACAAACGCGGCCTTTTCAAATGCGCTCTTATACAGACCATTGGCTGCCTTCAAATCTCCTGAGAAAACGTGCCATCGTGCATCATGCCAGTCAATCCAATAACCAGTATGCGGCAGCCTTTCTGATGCATTAATCAGCTCTCGGACTTCTTGAATGATGCGTCGATATTGTTCTGGATCTGTCTTCTCGACGGTACGCATCAGTCCTAACTGAAGCTTAGCAATAAGCTTTCCTGCGGGACCAAGTGATTGCAATAAATCATCCTGTATAAATCTGATTTCCTTATCTATATAGGCCTTACTTTCTACGCCCCATAAAGCAAGTCTGGCTTCAGTCAAAAGTACACGACCATGCTCGCCTCGCCTAATGAAATCAATTGAACGGGCGAGAAAAAGTAATGGTTTGATCAGATCCCAGTTTTTCGAATTTTTGGCGGCGTCATTAGGTGTGTTTGGCTGTGACAACAAATATAGGGATTGCGCAGAAGGCAGATCGTCACCTTTTCTCCAGGATGTAATCATATCTCGACGTTCCTTATTGAGACGGCCTTGTTGCACAAATCGGGGAACTATCTAGCCAAGTGGTGATCTGATCTCCCGGATCAATCACCGAGCACAGTCG
>NZ_JAPDBQ010000129.1:0-12426 GCF_027705325.1 Aeromonas sp. QDB18 | reverse complement strand
GGATTTAGGGACTCAGAATACTTTTTTCTGAAAATCAAGGCGGCCTTCCCCGGAAAGCCGCGATGAACCATAAAAAAAGGGCCCCTAGAAGGAGCCCTTTTCGATCACTGCAGCGGAAGATTACTCTTCGTCAAAACTGCCGGCTGCGTTGAGCAGATCCGCCAGGTTTTGCTGAGCTTCATCGGCAGTCACCTGCGGCACACCGACAGCACGGGCTGCGGCGGCACGCTGGTTGATGCGGCTGTGGTGGTAGGCAAAGCCGGTACCAGCCGGGATCAGACGACCCACGATCACGTTCTCTTTCAGGCCGCGCAGTTCATCACGCTTGCCACCAACGGCTGCTTCGGTCAGCACGCGGGTGGTCTCCTGGAAGGAAGCCGCGGAGATGAAGGACTCGGTGCTCAGAGATGCCTTGGTAATACCCATCAGGATATGACGGTAGGTAGCCGGGGTCTTCCCTTCGGCAACCAGTTTACGGTTGGCGATCTTCACACGGGCCACTTCAACCTGCTCACCTTCGATCAGGTCGGTGTCACCAGCGCTCAGGATCTCGCACTTGCGAAGCATCTGACGCACGATGACTTCGATGTGCTTGTCGTTGATCTTAACGCCTTGCAGACGGTAAACGTCCTGCACTTCGTTGGCGATGTAGTTGGCGACCGGGCTGATACCGCGCAGACGCAGGATGTCATGAGCAGACTCGGGACCGTCCGCCAGCACTTCACCCTTCTCAACTTTTTCACCTTCGAACACGTTGAGGTGACGCCATTTCGGAATCATCTCTTCGTAGATCTCGCCACCATCGGTCGGGGTGATGACCAGACGGCGTTTGCCCTTGGTCTCTTTCCCGAAGGAGATGGTACCGGAGATCTCGGCCAGGATGGCCGGCTCTTTCGGCTGACGTGCTTCGAACAGATCCGCAACGCGCGGCAGACCACCGGTGATGTCCTTGGTACCGCTGGACTCTTGCGGGATACGCGCAACCGCGTCACCCACGCCCACGTTAGCACCATCTTCCAGGTTCACGATCGCCTTGCCCGGCAGGAAGTACTGGGCGGGAACGTCGGTGCCCGGGATCATCACATCCTTGCCGTTCAGATCGACCAGTTTCACGGTCGGACGCATCTCTTTACCGGCGCTCGGACGCTCGTTGACATCCAGCACGACGATGGAAGAGAGACCGGTCAGCTCGTCGGTCTGACGAGTGATGGTCACACCGTCGATCATGTGTTCGAAGTGCAGGCGACCCGCTACTTCGGTGATGATCGGGTGGGTGTGCGGGTCCCAGTTCGCGACGGTATCACCGGCGTTCACCGCTTCGCCATCCTTCACTTCCAGCACGGAACCGTAAGGCAGCTTGTGGCTTTCCTTGGTACGGCCCATCTCGTCCATGATGGTCAGCTCGGTAGAACGGGAGGTGATAACCAGCTTGTCAGAGTTGTTCAGAACGAACTTGGCGTTCTGCAACTTGATGCTACCGGTGTTCTTCACCTGGATGCTGCTCTCGGCAGCCGCTCGGGATGCGGCACCACCGATGTGGAAGGTACGCATCGTCAGCTGGGTACCCGGTTCACCGATGGACTGAGCGGCGATAACACCGACAGCCTCACCCTTGTTAACCAGGTGACCACGGGCCAGATCACGGCCGTAGCAGTGAGCACAGTTACCGAAGTCGGTCTCACAGGTGATGGCAGAACGTACCTTCACGCGGTCGACGGAGTTGCGCTCCAGCAGGTCACACAGCTGCTCGTCGAGCAGGGTGTTGCGCGCTACCAGCACTTCATCCTCGGTACCCGGCTTGATCACGTCTTCGGCCACCACACGACCCAACACGCGCTCACGCAGCGGCTCGACCACGTCGCCACCCTCGATCAGCGGAGTCATCCACAGACCGTCGGTAGTGCCGCAATCGTCCTCGGTGATCACCATGTCCTGGGCCACGTCAACCAGACGACGGGTCAGGTAACCGGAGTTCGCTGTCTTCAGTGCGGTATCCGCCAGACCTTTACGAGCACCGTGAGTGGAGATGAAGTACTGCAGTACGTTCAGACCTTCACGGAAGTTCGCCACGATCGGCGTTTCGATGATGGAGCCATCCGGCTTCGCCATCAGGCCACGCATACCGGCCAGCTGACGGATCTGGGCGGCGGAGCCCCGCGCACCAGAGTCGGCCATCATGAAGATGCTGTTGAAGGAGGCTTGCTCTTCCTCATCGCCCAGGGAGTTGACGTTACGCTCCTTGGAAAGGTTGTCCATCATGGCCTTGGAGACGCGATCGTTCGCGCTGGCCCAGATATCGATAACCTTGTTGTAACGTTCGCCCGCGGTCACCAGACCGGACAGGAACTGGTCCTGGATCTCGGCAACTTCGGCTTCTGCAGCAGCGATGATGTCTTTCTTGGCATCCGGGATGACCATGTCATCGATACCAACAGAGGCACCGGACAGGGCCGCGTAGTGGAAACCGGTATACATCAGCTGGTCAGCGAAGATGACGGTATCCTTCAGGCCCTGCTTGCGATAGCAGGTGTTCAGCAGACGGGAGATGAGCTTTTTGCCCAGCGCCTTGTTGGAGACGCACTTGATCCAGTTCTGTGGGTTGGCGTCCAGGTCAGCCTGCTCTGCAGCAGTCAGTACCTTGGGCTCGTCGATCAGCGCGTATTCCATGCCTTTGGGCAGGATCAGGCTCAGGATCGCACGACCAACGGTGGTGTTCTTCATCTCGGTCTTGGCAACCAGCTCACCGGCTTCGTTCTTCACGTACTCGGTGATGCGGCACTTGACGCGAGCATGCAGGTCGGCCAGACCGGCACGGTACACCTTCTCGGCCTCTTTCGGGCCGGACAGCACCATACCTTCGCCCTTGGCGTTGATACGGGCACGGGTCATGTAATACAGACCCAAGACCACGTCCTGGGAAGGAACGATGATCGGCTCACCGGAGGCAGGCGACAGGATGTTGTTGGTGGACATCATCAGGGCGCGCGCTTCCAGCTGGGCTTCCAGGGTCAGCGGTACGTGGACCGCCATCTGGTCACCGTCGAAGTCCGCGTTATAGGCGGCACAGACGAGCGGGTGCAGCTGGATGGCCTTGCCTTCGATCAGGGTCGGTTCAAACGCTTGGATACCCAGACGGTGCAGGGTCGGTGCACGGTTCAGCAGAACCGGGTGTTCGCGGATCACTTCGTCCAGGATGTCCCAAACGACGGCTTCTTCGCGCTCCACCATCTTCTTGGCGGCCTTGATGGTGGTCGCCAGACCGCGGGATTCCAGCTTGCCGTAGATGAAGGGCTTGAACAGCTCAAGTGCCATCTTCTTCGGCAGACCGCACTGATGCAGACGCAGGGTCGGACCTACGGTGATAACGGAACGACCGGAGTAGTCGACACGCTTACCCAGCAGGTTCTGACGGAAACGACCTTGCTTACCCTTGATCATGTCGGCCAGGGATTTCAGCGGGCGCTTGTTGGAACCGGTGATGGCACGACCACGACGGCCGTTGTCCAGCAGGGCATCCACGGACTCTTGCAGCATGCGCTTTTCGTTGCGCACGATGATGTCCGGCGCAGCCAGGTCCAGCAGGCGCTTCAAGCGGTTGTTACGGTTGATCACGCGACGGTACAGATCGTTCAGATCGGAGGTCGCGAAACGACCGCCGTCCAGCGGTACCAGCGGACGCAGGTCCGGCGGCAGCACGGGCAGCACTGTCATGATCATCCACTCCGGCTTGTTGCCGGATTGCAGGAAGGCTTCCATCAGCTTCAGACGCTTGGTGGTCTTCTTGCGCTTGGTCTCGGAGTTGGTCTGATCCAGCTCCTCACGCATGGCTTTGACTTCGCCTTCCAGATCGATGGCGCGCAGCAGAGCCAGAATGGCCTCGGCACCCATCTTGGCGTCGAATTCGTCGCCCCACTCTTCCAGTGCGTCCAGATAGTTCTCTTCGGAGAGCATCTGGCTGCGCTCGAGGTTGGTCATGCCGGGTTCGATCACTACATAGGATTCGAAATACAGCACGCGCTCGATGTCACGCAGGGTCATGTCCAGCAGCAGACCGATACGGGACGGCAGGGACTTTAGGAACCAGATGTGGGCAGTCGGGCTGGCCAGCTCGATGTGGCCCATGCGCTCACGACGGACCTTGGTCTGGGTCACTTCTACACCGCACTTCTCGCAGATCACACCACGGTGTTTCAGGCGCTTGTACTTGCCGCACAGACACTCGTAGTCCTTCACCGGTCCGAAGATACGGGCGCAGAACAGACCATCACGCTCCGGCTTGAAAGTCCGGTAGTTGATGGTCTCAGGCTTTTTGACCTCACCGAATGACCAGGAGCGGATCATGTCAGGAGAGGCCAGACCGATCTTGATACTGTCAAACTCTTCGGTCTTGGTCTGAGCCTTCAAAAACTTGAGTAAGTCTTTCACGTGTTTCCCCTGTCAGGAGTCTAACCTCGGCGCCCCGGCTGCCGAAACAGCGGGGCGCCCACGTCAATTCTCGAACAATAAGAGCGAGCTCTTACTCTTCGTCCAGCTCGATGTTGATACCCAGAGAGCGGATTTCCTTCAGCAATACGTTGAAGGATTCGGGCATGCCCGGCTCCATACGGTGGTCGCCATCCACGATGTTCTTGTACATCTTGGTACGGCCGTTCACATCGTCAGACTTGACGGTCAGCATTTCCTGCAGGGTATATGCCGCACCGTAAGCCTCCAGGGCCCACACTTCCATCTCACCGAACCGCTGACCACCGAACTGCGCCTTACCACCCAGCGGCTGCTGGGTAACCAAGCTGTAGGAACCGGTAGAACGCGCGTGCATCTTGTCGTCTACCAGGTGGTTCAGCTTCAGCATGTACATGTAACCCACGGTGACCTTGCGCTCGAAGGCGTTACCGGTACGACCGTCGAACAGGGAGATCTGACCGGATTCCGGCAGATCGGCCAGCTTCAGCAAGGCTTTGATTTCGCGCTCTTTGGCACCATCAAAGACAGGTGTAGCCACCGGCAGACCTTTACGCAGGTTACCCACCAGGGTACGCACGTCGTCGTCAGACAGTTCAGCAATGTTCACTTGCTGGGAGTCCTTCTCGCCCAGGTCATAGACCTGTTGCAGGAACTCGCGCATCTCGTGCAGCTCGCGCTGTTCTTTGATCATGCGGTCGATCTTCTCGCCGATGCCCTTGGCCGCGAGGCCCAGGTGCACTTCGAGGATCTGACCGATGTTCATACGAGACGGTACACCCAGCGGGTTCAGTACGATGTCGACCGGACGGCCGTACTCGTCATGGGGCATATCCTCGACCGGACAGATCTTGGAAATAACACCCTTGTTACCGTGACGGCCCGCCATCTTGTCACCCGGCTGGATGCGACGCTTGACGGCCAGATAGACCTTGACGATCTTCAGTACGCCCGGCGCCAGGTCATCGCCCTGGATGATCTTGCGACGCTTGTTCTCGAATTTCTTGTCGAACTCGGCCTTCAGCTCAACGTGCTGTTCAGCGATCTGCTCCAGCTCGATTTGCTTGGCTTCATCTTCGATGGCCAGCTCAAACCACTTGGAACGATCGAGCTTGTTCAGACGATCTTCGCTGTAACCGGCGGCCAGCAGCAGGTTGCGGGAACGGCCGAAAATGCCGTCTTCCAGGATCTTGAACTCTTCGGTCAAGTCCTTCTTCGCTTCCTTCAGCTGCATCTCTTCGATTTCTTTGGCGCGCTTGTCTTTTTCCACGCCATCGCGGGTAAAGACCTGCACGTCAACCACGGTACCGTACACACCGTTTGGTACACGCAGGGAAGAGTCCTTCACGTCGGACGCCTTCTCACCGAAGATGGCGCGCAGCAGCTTCTCTTCCGGAGTCAGCTGGGTTTCACCTTTCGGCGTTACCTTGCCGACCAGGATATCGCCGCCCTTCACTTCGGCACCCACGTAGACGATACCGGACTCGTCCAGCTTGGACAGTGCGGCTTCACCCACGTTCGGGATGTCAGCAGTGATCTCTTCCGGACCCAGCTTGGTGTCACGGGAGATACAGGCCAGTTCCTGGATGTGAATGGTGGTCAGGCGATCTTCCTGAACAACACGCTCGTTCACCAGGATCGAGTCTTCGAAGTTGTAACCGTTCCACGGCATGAACGCGACGCGCAGGTTCTGACCCAGCGCCAGTTCACCAAGATCGGTGGACGGGCCGTCAGCCAGCACGTCACCCGCCATCACCGGCTCACCCAACATCACGCACGGACGCTGGTTGATACAGGTGTTCTGGTTGGAACGGGTGTATTTGGTCAGGCTGTAGATGTCGATGCCGGCTTCGCCAGGCAGCAGCTCATCTTCGTTGACCTTGATAACGATACGGGAGGCATCGACATAGTCGATCATGCCGCCACGCTTGGCCACTACGGTCACACCGGAGTCAACGGCCACTGCGCGTTCCATACCGGTACCAACCAGCGGCTTGTCAGCGCGCAGGGTCGGTACAGCCTGACGTTGCATGTTTGAACCCATCAATGCGCGGTTCGCGTCATCGTGTTCCAGGAACGGGATCAGGGCCGCTGCCACAGAGACGATCTGTTGCGGGCTCACGTCCATGTACTGGATCTGGTCGGCGTTCATAAAGGTGGATTCACCTTTGTGACGGCACGGGATCAATTCATCTTTCAGACGGCCATCTTCGGTGGTCGCGGCGTTGGCCTGTGCGATCACGTACTTGCCTTCTTCAATCGCAGACAGGTAATCCACTTCGTCGGTGATCACACCGTCGATCACCTTGCGGTACGGGGTCTCGAGGAAACCGTACTCGTTGGTGCGGGAATACACGGACAGCGAGTTGATCAGACCGATGTTCGGACCTTCCGGCGTTTCGATGGGACACAGACGACCGTAGTGGGTCGGGTGTACGTCTCGAACTTCGAAACCGGCACGCTCACGGGTCAAACCGCCCGGGCCCAGCGCGGAGATACGGCGCTTGTGGGTCACTTCGGACAGCGGGTTGTTCTGGTCCATGAACTGGGACAGCTGGCTGGAACCAAAGAACTCTTTGACCGCGGCGGAGATCGGCTTGGCGTTGATCAGATCCTGCGGCATCAAGGTGTCCAGATCGCCCAGAGACAGGCGCTCCTTCACCGCACGCTCGACACGGACCAGACCGACACGGAACTGGTTCTCGGCCATTTCACCGACGGAACGAATACGACGGTTACCCAGGTGGTCGATATCGTCCACTTCGTCGTTACCGTTACGGATGTCGATCAGGCGCTTCATGACCTCGACGATATCGTCCTTGGTCAGCACGCCAACGCCAGTCTCGTCTTCACGACCCAGACGGCGGTTGAACTTCATCCGACCTACGGTAGACAGGTCGTAACGCTCGGACGAGAAGAACAGGTTCTCGAACAGCTGTTCGGCCGCTTCGCGAGTGGGCGGCTCGCCCGGACGCATCATGCGATAGATCTCGACCAGAGCTTCCAGGCGGCTGGAGCTGGAGTCGATACGCAGGGTCTCGGACATGTAGGCACCGTGGTCCAGTTCGTTGGTGAACAGAACCTCGAAGTGCTTGAAGCCGGCTTGGGACAGGTTGGCAACTGCTTCCAGGCTCAGGGCCTGGTTGGCAGTCACGACCATTTCACCAGTCTGCGGATGTGCATAGTTCTTGGCTGCAACTTTGCCAACAACATACTCTACCGGCACCTCGATCTGAGTGATGCCGTCTTTTTCCAGCTGACGGATGTGACGGGCAGTGACACGACGACCGGTCTCGACCACCACGGCGCCATTGGCAATGATGTCGAATGTCGCGGTCTCGCCACGCAGGCGCTCGGGCACCAGATCCATCATCAACTTGCCATCTTTCACTTCGAAACCGATGGTCTCGAAGAAGGTGGCCAGGATTTCTTCGGAGCTGAAGTCCAGGGCGCGCAGAATAATGGAGGCTGGCAGTTTACGACGACGGTCGATACGGACAAACAGGTTGTCTTTCGCATCGAACTCGAAGTCCAGCCAGGAGCCACGGTAGGGGATAACGCGAGCGTTATAAAGCACCTTACCGGATGAATGTGTTTTGCCTTTATCGTGGTCGAAGAAGACGCCCGGGCTGCGGTGCAGCTGGGAGACGATGACCCGCTCGGTACCATTGATGACAAAGGTGCCGTTTTCGGTCATGAGCGGAATTTCGCCCATGTAAACTTCTTGTTCCTTGATGTCTTTGACGGTGCCGGCAGCTGCTTCACGGTCGTACAGAACCATACGAAGCTTGACACGCAGCGGCGCGGAGTAGGTCACTCCACGGATCTGGCATTCTTTTACGTCAAATACCGGCTCACCCAGGCGATAGCTGACATACTGAAGCTCAGCACTACCGGAGTAACTGGTGATCGGGAAAACGCTACGGAAGGCGGCTTCTAGGCCGTACTCACCTTCCGGGTCAGCCTCGATGAACTGCTTGAAGGAGTCCAGCTGAATGGACAACAGATAAGGCGTGTCCAGTACCTGGTCTCGCTTACCGAAGTCCTTACGTATGCGTTTTTTTTCGGTATAAGAGTAAACCATAGGGTTCCTCAGCTCGCTGATAAGTGACCCACTCTGTCCCCACGGGACAGCTCTGTCTCAACACCGTTTTGTGTTGGCCCGGACGATGAGGCGGTCCGGATTGCTGGTGCACCGAGAGTCGTGAACGGTGTGAAATACTCTCAGTCTACAGCGCAAAAAGGCTGGTGAATAAAGATTCACCAGCCTTAGCCTGTTTTATCAGGCTAATCTACATAAATGCAGATTATTTGATCTCAACAGAAGCACCGGCAGCTTCCAGCTCTTTCTTCAGAGCTTCAGCTTCGTCCTTGGACACGGCTTCTTTCAGATTGGTCGGAGCAGCTTCTACCAGGTCCTTGGCTTCTTTCAGGCCCAGACCGGTAGCGCCACGAACGGCCTTGATGACGGCAACTTTGTTGGCGCCAGCAGCAGTCAGAACTACGTCGAACTCGGTCTTCTCTTCTACTGCTTCAGCAGCAGCCGGGCCGGCCATGACGGCAGCAGCGGCAGAAACACCGAACTTCTCTTCCATAGCTTCGATCAGCTCAACAACTTCCATTACGGACATGGAAGCAACGGCTTCGATGATTTGGTCTTTAGTGATAGACATGACAAAAATTCCTGATGTTGAATAAACTCAAACAGCCTAGATAGGCGAGAATCAAGCAGCAGCTTGTTTCTGGTCGCGAACAGCAGCGATAGTACGAACCAGCTTGCCAGCAGAGGCTTCCTTCATGGTAGCCATCAACTTCGCAATTGCTTCTTCGTAAGTCGGCAGCGTGGCCAGACGATCAATTTGTGCTGCGGCGATAAACTCACCGTTAAAAGCGCCAGCCTTGATTTCGAACTTTTGGTTCGCTTTGGCAAACTCTTTGAACAGACGAGCGGCAGCGCCCGGGTGTTCGTTAGAGAAAGCAATCAAGGTAGGACCGGTAAATGCGTCGTTCAGGCACTCGTATTCGGTACCTTCTACCGCGCGACGCAGCAGGGTGTTACGCACAACGCGCATGTACACACCAGCTTCACGAGCGGTCTTACGCAGGACGGTCATCTTGTCTACAGTGACGCCGCGAGAATCGGCTACAACTGCAGAAAGAGCGCCTTTGGCAGCTTCGTTGACTTCAGCAACAATTGCCTTTTTGTCTTCGAGTCCCAATGCCATTGGCTTAACTCCTGGATTGAATCCGGGTCTATTGACCCAGTACTGACACATCCCCCCTACCTTTACAACAGAGGGGAACGATGCGGTAGCAGGATTCCAGAAGAGAAAGAATCTTTCTCGCTGGGTTTCCGGCACCGTCTACGCAGGAAACATTAAGGCTTTGCAGCCTCCTGCGGTCTTGGACGGAGGTCGAAACCCCCAACCAATCAAGGCGCAAAATTATAGATTAAATTTTGCGCCTTGTAAAACCCATCAATTAGGCCTGAGCTTCCAGAGAAGCTTGGTCTACGGCAACACCGGCACCCATGGTGGTGGAGATGCTGACTTTCTTGATGAATACACCCTTGGCGGAGGACGGCTTGGCCTTCTTCAAGGCAACCAGCAGCGCTTCCAGGTTCTCTTTCAACTGAGCTTCGTTGAAGGAAACTTTGCCCAGGGTGGTGTGAATGATACCGTTCTTGTCGTTACGGTAACGAACCTGACCAGCCTTGGCGTTCTTGACGGCTTCGGCTACGTTCGGAGTGACGGTACCCACTTTCGGGTTCGGCATCAGACCGCGCGGGCCCAGGATTTGACCCAGTTGACCAACAACACGCATGGCATCCGGGGATGCGATGACGACGTCGAAGTTCATCTCGCCTTTCTTGACCAGCTCGGCCAGGTCGTCCATACCAACCAGTTCAGCACCGGCAGCCTTGGCGGCTTCGGCGTTGGCACCCTGGGTGAACACGGCGACACGGATGTCACGACCGGTACCGTGCGGCAGTACAGTTGCACCACGTACGTTCTGATCGGATTTACGAGCATCGATACCCAGGTTAACGGCAACGTCAACGCTTTCAACGAACTTGGCAGTAGCCAGTTCTTTCAGCAGGGCAATGGCTTCGTTGATGGAGTACTCTTTGGTACCGTCAACTTTTTCGCGAATAACGCGCATACGCTTGGACAGTTTAGCCATTGTCTTACTCCTCCACTACCAGGCCCATGGAACGAGCGGAACCGGCGATGCAACGTACTTTTGCATCCAGATCGGCACCAGTCATATCCGGCTCTTTGGTCTTGGCGATTTCTTGCAGCTGAGCCACAGTCACCTTACCAACCTTGTCTTTGTTCGGCTTGGCAGAACCAGACTGGATACCAGCGGCTTTCTTCAGCAGGAAGGAAGCGGGCGGAGTCTTGGTTTCGAAGGTGAAGGAACGGTCGCTGTAAACGGTGATCACGACCGGAGTCGGAGAACCTTTTTCCAGCTTTTCTGTACGGGCGTTGAACGCCTTACAGAATTCCATGATGTTCACGCCGTGCTGACCCAGAGCGGGACCAACGGGAGGGCTGGGGTTAGCACTGCCAGCCTTAACTTGCAGCTTGATATAAGCTGTGACTTTCTTAGCCATTACAAAAATACCTCAAAAATGGGTTCTAACGCCTCGGAGACATGCTCCTGCAAACGGCTCCCCAACAAATAAAGGGGCAGCGAATTATAGAGATAATCGCTGCCCCTGACAACCGTTAAACGTACACAGATTAATCAGCCTTTTTCGACCTGACCAAAATCCAGTTCTACCGGCGTTGAGCGGCCGAAGATCAGTACGGAGACCTTCACGCGGCTCTTTTCGTAGTCCACCTCTTCAACGGTACCGTTGAAGTCGGCGAACGGACCATCGGCAACCCGGACCATCTCACCCGGTTCAAACAGGGTTTTCGGACGCGGCTTGTCGTGGGCATCTTGCAGACGATTGAGGATGGCATCCGCTTCCTTATCGGAGATAGGAGCAGGGCGATCGGAGGTACCGCCGATGAAACCCATTACACGTGGTACATTGCGTACCAGGTGCCATGTGGTTTCATCCATCACCATCTGGACCAGGACGTATCCCGGGAAAAATTTGCGCTCACTCTTGCGCTTCTGGCCAGCACGCATCTCGACCACTTCTTCGGTCGGGACCAGCACTTCACCAAACAGCTCTTCCATGCCATGCATCTTGATATGTTCACGCAGGGATTTGGCAACACGGCCTTCGTAGCCGGAAAATGCCTGCACGACATACCATCTCATACGCTGTTCACGTTGTTCAGTCATGGCTTATCCTTACACACCGGTAATCAGGTTGACCAACCAGACCAAGGCGCCGTCCAACACGAACAGCAGCAGCCCCATCACGGCAGTCACCGCCAGCACAATCAGGGTTGTCTGAATGGCTTCCTGACGGGTCGGCCATACGACCTTGCGGACTTCCAGGCGAGACTCACGGGCAAACGCCAGTGTTGCCTTGCCCTTGGTGGTTTGCAGGGCCACTGCACCGGCAGCAGCGATGACAACGACCACACCCAGGGCGCGGACGGCAGCAATAACGTCGCTCAGCAGGTAATTGCCCACTACAGCGGCCGCCAGGATGATGAAAACCAGGCCCCAAAGCAGGGTATCCTTGCTTCCGCCCTGACCCTCAGAACTAACACTCATACAACCCACCTGTATCTGACGTAACCAAAGACACAAAAGCCCCGTACGAGCCGAGGTATATGGCAGGGGCGGCAGGACTCGAACCCGCAACCATCGGTTTTGGAGACCGCTGTTCTACCAATTCGAACTACGCCCCTGCATAAGAAAGCCCCTATTATAGGGGCTTTGCTTTATTTATGTAAGCCAAGATTAAGCGATAACTTTGGCTACAACACCAGCACCTACGGTACGGCCACCTTCACGGATGGCGAAACGCAGGCCGTCGTCCATCGCGATCGGGGC
>NZ_JAPDBQ010000128.1:0-12441 GCF_027705325.1 Aeromonas sp. QDB18 | reverse complement strand
TGCGCGAGCAGCTATCACCCAGTAATGGGAATCCCCCTCCTGTGACGCGAAGCGCTAAGGTGGGGGAGGATGTCAATGCATTAAACTGGAATTAATCGACCTTGTAAATGCCTGGTTAAACAACAAAAAACCGGCCACTAGGGCCGGTTGTCGGTTTACGCGCGGGGTCAGGCTGCATGCTCGACCGGGTTCGGTTGAGACAATCCTTCCAGCTCGCCAGGAGCGAAGTTGTCCACCTGGATAGCCTCGTAGCGCAGGGCATCGGCGGCCAGCAGCTTGTCCGCCTCCTCCTTGCCGAGGATGGACTGGGACAGGGCCGCAGCCACCAGCTCAGGCAGCGCCAGCTTGCGGGGCAGTCTGCCCTCTTTCTGGGCCTGCACCAGCTTCTTCTCGATGGGCTGCACCGAGACCATGGCCTGGAAGGCACGCTCCATCAGCCCCACCGGATCCGCCTCGTCCTTGCCCACATAACAGAGCGCGGTCAGACGATCCCGGAACTCGCCCGGCGTCATCATGGCCAGACAGATGGCATGGCAGCGATCGTCCGCCGGCATCTTGTAACCGACGCCGAACGGGAACACCACCCGCTTGAGTACGGCACCCACCACCTTGTTCGGGAAGTTCTGGAAGAAGCCCTCGAACGCCTTGCCAATCAGGTAGAGGTTGCGCTCCACCGCATACTGCACGAACGGCAGGTCAGAGACCATGCGGCCCTGATCCTCGTAATGCTTGAGGGTGGCGGAGGCCAGGTAGAGGTGGCTCAGCACGTCACCCAGACGGGCGGAGATCATCTCCTTGCGCTTGAGATCGCCACCCAGCATCAGCATGGAGACGTCGGCGCACAGGGCCAGCCCCTTGCTCATGCGGGAGAGTTGCTTGTAGTAGCGGGCGGTTTCGCCAGCCACCGGGGCACTATTGAACTGACCCAGGGTCAGCCCCTGGAACAGGGCACCGAAGAAGTTGCCGGTACCGAAGGCAATGTGCTTCATCAGCAGAGCGTCAAACTTCTCGAGACCGCGCTCCACATCGGTGTCGGCCGCCGCTTCCAGCTCGGCAAACACATACGGATGGCAGCGGGTGGCCCCTTGCCCGAAGATCATCAGGTTGCGGGTCAGGATGTTGGCCCCTTCCACCGTGATGGCCACCGGAATGCCCATGTAGGCGTAGCCGGTGTAGTTTTTCGGGCCCAGCTGGATGGCACGACCGGCGTGGATGTCCATGGAGTCATCCATCACCTGGCGGGCCATCTCGGTCATGTGGTACTTGGAAATCGCGGTGACGATGGCCGGTGCCTGACCCAAATCCAGGGAACCTGCGGTCATGCGACGAGCCCCTTCCAGCTGATAGGTGAGGCCGCCGATACGGGCCAGCGCTTCCTGCACCCCTTCAAACTTGCCGATGGACATGCCGAACTGCTTGCGCACGTAGGAGTAGGCGCCCACGGTGCGGCTCGCCATGTGACCGCAGGCGGTGCCAAGGGCTGGCAGCGAGATGCCGCGACCGGCGGAGAGGCACTCCACCAGCATGCGCCAGCCGCGGCCGGCGTAATCTGGGCCGCCGATGATCCAGTCGAGCGGAATGAACACATCCTTGCCGAAGGTCGGACCGTTCAGGAACGCCAACCCCATGGGGTAGTGGCGATCGCCGACGCGCACGCCAGGGTGACTGGTCGGGATCAGCGCACAGGTGATGCCGATCTCTTCCTTGTCACCCAGCAGTTTTTCCGGGTCATAGAGCTTGAACGCCAGCCCCAGCACGGTGGCACGCGGCGCCAGGGTGATGTAGCGCTTGTTCCAGTTCAGGCGAATGCCCAGCACCTCTTCACCCTTGTGCATCCCCTTGCAGACGATCCCCTTGTCCGGGATGGCGCCCGCATCGGAGCCCGCTTCCGGCCCGGTCAGGGCGAAGCAGGGTACCTCCTTGCCGTTGGCCAGCCCCGGCAGCCAGAAATCTTTCTGGGCCTGGGTGCCGTAATGCATCAGCAGCTCGCCCGGGCCGAGGGAGTTGGGCACCATGACGGTGACCGCGACGCTCAGGCTCTTGGTGGCGATACGGGTGACGATGGTGGAGTTGGCAATCGCCGAGAACTCGCGGCCGCCGTAGGATTTCGGGATGATCAGGGAGAAGAAGCCTTCTTTCTTCAGATAGTCCCACACCGGCTCCGGCAGGTCCTTGGTCTCGTTGACGATCTTGAAGTCGTCCACCATGGCGAGCAGGGTTTCGACCTGGTTGTCGATAAAGGCCTGCTCTTCTGCACTCAGCTCGGCCTTGCCGTAGCCGTGCAGTTTCTTCCAGTCCGGGTTGCCGCGAAACAGCTCCCCGTCCCACCAGACGGAGCCGGCCTCCATGGCCTCCCGCTCGGTGGCCGACAGGGGCGGCAATATCTTCTTGAAGATGCCGAACACGGGGCGGGTCACCACCTTTTTACGGATGGCGGGGACACCGAGCACCACGGCTATCGCCAGCACCAGCAGGACAAGCAATGTGATCATACCGAAGTTCCTTCTATTTCACTGTTTCCGTTGATTATTCTTAGGTGTTACACGGCCAGGGAGAGCCAGGTCGACTCCACGGGCGCCCCGACACCGGACGCCAGATAAGGAATGACGTTGCGCACCAGCCCTTCCACATCGAGCTGCTGGCCAAAATCGGCCTGGGCGATGTCACGCAGGGCATCCGCAGAGGCCATGGTGAAGACGACGGTGCCCAGGGTGAAGTGCAGGCGCCAGAAGAGATCCGCTGGCGACAAATCCGGATTGGCCTTGGAGATGGCCTGGGTGATCCCGTGCAGGGTCGCCCCATAATGGGTGGTAATAAAGCGGCGCAGGTGGCCCTGACTGTCGATATAGCCGCGCCCCAGCAACTGCATGAAGAGCGCCGGACCATTCGCCCTGACGGCCGACAGTTTCATCAGGGGTTCGACAAAGCTCTCGAACACCTGCAACAGGGTCAGCTGATCCTGCGCCATCAACGTCTGCAACCGCCCGTCCAGTGCCGGCATGAAGAGGCTCAGATAACGGTCGAGCACCGCCTGGATAAGCTCCTTCTTGGAGCCGAAGTGATAATTGACCGAAGCCAGGTTCACATCGGCCTCGCTGGTGATCAGACGCAACGAGGTATCGGCGAACCCCCGCTCGGCAAACAGCACCTCGGCGGCATCGAGAATACGGTTCTTGGTATCGATTTTACTCACTGGACACCTCACTTAAACGAATGTTTAAAAATTACGTTTCACGCCCACCCATGTCAAGAGAATGTGAACAGGTGTTGGCTAAATGTTTTTAATCAAAAAAGAGGGAAGATGGCGGGAACTTCGCAGCGAGACGGCACTCTATATCTATGCCACTGCAATTAAACATTAAGTCTCGCCCAACCTGCGTCATGCTAGTTGGGCATTTTTTTACCCTGCCGTCACCCGATGCGCCGACAGAGAACCAAAAAAAACCGTCGCAGGGGCGACGGCGGGGAAAACGGGTCTGACCATCCAGTGTCGACCCATCGATGGGTTTTCAGGCTTGCATCGATGTCGCCATCCTCGCACTGAAACGTCATCAGACTTTGTCAGCACAGACCCAAATTGTGACAAAGTATGACAACCAGCCACATGGCCCGGCTTCGCCAATCTTGCTATGCTGTCGCCTCATGCCAGAGGGGAGAGAAGATGAAGTATACGGTCGATACCCACACGCACACCGTCGCCAGCACCCACGCCTACAGCACCATTCACGATTACCTGCCCATCGCCAAAGCCAAGGGGATCAAGCTGTTCGCCACCACGGACCATGGCCCGGACATGGCAGATGCCCCGCATTACTGGCATTTCGTCAATCTGCACGTGTTGCCCAGGGTCGTGGACGGGGTCGGCATCCTGCGCGGCATCGAAGCCAACATCAAGAACATCGACGGTGAAATAGACTTCCCCGAGCGCTACGAGTCCCGGCTCGACATGATCATGGCAGGCTTTCACGAACCGGTGTTTCCCCCCTGCGATCAGGCGACCCACACCCAGGCCATGATCAACGCCATTCGAAGTGGTCGGGTCGACATGATAAGCCACCCCGGCAACCCCGCCTTCCCTATCGATATCCAGGCGGTGGTCAAGGCAGCGGCAGAGTATCGAGTGGCGCTGGAGGTCAACAACTCCTCGTTCAGTCACTCCCGTGCAGGCAGTGAAAGCAACTGCCGCGCCATCGTCGAGGCGGCGCGCGATCTGGGTGCCTACCTCACTTTCGGCTCCGACTCCCACGTGGCATTCAGCCTCGGCGACTTTGATCACTGCCATCGGCTGGTCACCGAAGCCAACTTCCCACATGAGCGGATCCTGGCCCGCTCCCCCCGCGCACTGCTCGATTTTCTCGAGAGCCGCGGCCGTGCTCACATCCCGGAGTTCATTGACCTCTGATATGCCTTAACATCATGAGCCAACTCATAAAATCGAGTTGGCTCAATTGACTTGTCCGGCTTTTTTCACGACTCTGAACATCAAACCGCCGGTATAGCTCAGTTGGTAGAGCAGCGCATTCGTAATGCGAAGGTCAGGAGTTCGATTCCCCTTATCGGCACCATATAAAACAATTACTTATGTTTTTCACATGGCTGGCAAATTGTAAGTTTTTGTCTTGGGTACCACGTGGGGTACCACATTTGGCACGAGGTAGGAACTAACCTTACTCCCTAAGGGCCTTCCTAACGGAGAGTGCCACATTATCTCAATGTATTCCCTTAGTCGGGTAAAGCTGTGTTCATGAAGGAAAGTGTTACAACACCAAGATGACTCATTCGTCCCCAATGACAACCTTTGGTGGCTAAGTCATCAAGGATAATAAATCATGTTGTTCTCTACGGCATGAACTAAGCCATAACAGCTAAGCTATTGAAAATAAAGGCACCATCATTTTATTGATAGTGCCTTTTTCGTTTTGAACCCACATTTGAACCCACACCTACAAGACTAGTTATCATTGTCGACGACTCAACTCGGACTAGCCTGATGAACAGCGTTGACTACATAACTGTACCTATCCTCCCCATGTTGCCTAATGCAAGAGAGGGCCAATGGCCCTCTCTTGCTATCTATGTTGTTGGTCAGTGCAAACAGCACTGCTTGTACTTCTAGCCGCAGCCAAAGGGACACGGCTCGTTGCGGCCAATCTTGATGGGTACCACCACTGGTGTTCGCTACGTTGTGCCAGAAAGTGGGCATGAAGGATACGAGCAGCAAATCGGGCCTTGGTGGCTTGCTCTTGCAGGTGTTCATTGCTGAGCGCCTCCAGCGACGTAGACATGGTTTCTTAACCATGTGTTCTTTATGGTCTCTGTCATCCGGGGGATGTCGCTCCAATGGATAGGCATCTATATCGGTCTCAGGCACAATGTTCGATTAGATAGACCTGATAATGGGTAGTTCAGCTGATGGCACGAATATTAACCAAAGCGCAATTGAGTAAACTGGAAAGCAAAAGCCAAGCCGAGCTGTTGGCTATCGTGCTTGACCTGGCAACGCATCTTCCCCTCGCAAAAAAGCACCTGATTAACCAGTACCTTACTGCTGAGGATGCCTTATTGGCATTGGCAAAAAAAGAGTATAGCAAGCTCACTCGTCGCCCCCCTTCCTGGGATTATAAGGAGGTGGATGCCTTCTTCGATACCTTGCAAAATCAGTTTATTCCGTTGCTGGCCAAGGGGATCGTCGCCTCTCCAAGGGAGGGAGAACTCTTCGCCCTCGAGTTGCTGGCGAATGCCAGAGCCTTGTATGAAAAGATGGATACATCCAGTGGCAGCTGGGAGGACTACCATCTTGCGCTGGTCGAACAGTGGTTGATGGCGATCGCTGCTCAACGAGAGTCTGTCCCCCCAGAGGTGCTGGCTCGTCGATTGCGTGACGGATTGTCAGACATTGATCCATCGATCAGCATTACTTGCCTGTTTGATTACCGTGATGTGCTCGGCTCCCCAGTGATGCGAGCCTTGCGCGATAACTATGCGGCGGCAGGTCTATTGCCAGAGGCGTTGGGGTTGAGCTTTGAGTTGCGTGATATTGCATTCTTTGACTCGGTGCAACAGGCTGGTCTCTTTAGCCACCCCCGTCAGCAGATTGACTATGCCAGACTGCTGACCGACGAATTACGCGCCGATCAAGCCATCGCGGTATTAGAGGCAATGGACTCGGCTCTGTTGCAGCGCCACCGCCAATTGAACCTGTGGCATCAAGTGTTGATCCGGGCCTATCTGGAAGAGGGACGCCGAGCTGACGCTCATGCTCAGGCATTACGCGCGTTTGCTAGCACACGGGCAAACTCGTTTTTTGCGAGTTATTGCCAAAGTGGAGATGAGCCTAGAGAAGTAGCATTAGGCCAGTTTGTTGCCATTGCCGAATCATGGGGGCTACGCGAGGTCTTGTTGCTGTTGGAGGAGGTTGATGCATGGCCACAACTGGCACAACGGCTTGAGCAATGTACAGATGCAGACTTGCAGGAGGATCTCTCACTCCTTGCTGGTTCAACCGTACGAACCTGGTCGAGCCGCCTCTATCAGCAGGGATTTATCGTGGTGGCAGTGCGGCTACGTCGTCAATTGGTGGCCAATGTCGTTAATCAGGGCAAGAGCACCTACTACACGGGGGCAGCCTCGGATCTGAAAAAGAGCCTGGATTATCAGGCGGCCTTAAAGGTAGAACAAGAGGATGGAGAGAGACCTCTCTGTTCGCCACAGGAGTATCTGAATCAGCTTTATCAGCAGCACAAACGCAAGAGCAGCTTTTGGGAGGCGGTTCGTCAAAAGCTACCGGCCATTACCATGTCGGCGAGCGGTGTGCAGTATCAGGCCGAGAATAAATAAGGCGCTAACACCTTTCACTCGGTCAGTCAGCTTGTGCTGGTGTTCCATGCGCCCTTGGCTGTCCAGCGCCTCGATAGCACTCATCTGGATGTCTCATTGCCACGACATCCTTCAAGCTACCCAAAACAAGAGAGAGCCATTGGCTCTCTCTTGTTTTCGAAATAGGTGTTTTCAAAAAATGTGTTTTCGAAAAAAGTGTTATCGAAAGAAGATCTCATCAAAGTCCGGCTCTTCATCCCAGATGGCGTGCTGACGTGCGTCCCAGCGCTCGGCCAGATAGGGTTTGAGGGTTGCAAGGGTGGTGATGGTCGCCAGTTGTCCATGCAACTGCTTGATATCCCGCTGTAGATAGTGCTGATGCTCCTCGAACGCGAGATCGGTCTTCTTCTTCGAGCGCTGTTTAAACTTGTGCAAGATAACCCCTTGCACTCCCTCCGGGCCACTATAAAAGCAGATCTCGAGCTCACGTTTTTTCTGCCAGAGCGCCGGATTGATGGCCACCAGATTCTCTTCACTCAGCAGCTTGTCTGCCTCGGGCAGATGGGTGTGAGCCAGGTGCAACAGAGTAAACATATCCCGCGTTTCCCACGCATGGCTGAGCTCGCCCATCAGGCGGCTCTTCTCTTCACGCTTGACCGGGTCTTGCTCCCGATCCGGGTGCAGCGTCATAGCCAGCTTGCGATAGAGCTGCTTAAGGCTTGAGTTATCGAGCAGTTGCTCAACCCTGGCAACCTCATCCGGATCGGCCATGTCATGATGATCCTGCCAACGTGCGAAAGCCTCGTCATTGGCAAAGGGGTCATCGCCACAGTCCGGCGCGTCGTCGTCCCACTCATGCTCATCACCGCCCTGTTTTTGGGCCTGGGCTTGCATATAGTCGCGCAGCTTCTCGGGATTTCTGACCATCTCGCGCAGCAGCTCGATATCATCGGGGCTCTCGCCAAACGCCTCTTGCAGCATGTCAGTGATAAAATCGCAGCTCGCCTCGAGCTGATCATCATCGAGCTGGCTGACGCTGCCCGCTTGCACCGCCATATAGAGTGACTCCAGATCCAGCTCCCCCCGAAACGGGTTGGATTCAAGATACCCCATCAATTCATCAATCCAGCCATGGAGCATCTCGCGCTGCCACTGGGTAAAACTTTTGCGGGCGGTGAAACCGGCCAGCCGCTGGCAAAGCTGAAAAATCAGCCCACACTGCTCACGCTCCAGAGGCTCAATGTCGCTGACAAAGCGCTGATAGATATCCGCCCCCTCTTGCTCCTGTTTGGCCAGCTTGGCCTGCAGCTTTTCGATGGCCTGCCACTGGCGATGAAAATAGGCAAGGGCCGGACTCTCGTGGCGCGGCTCGGCTTTTTTTCGCTTGGCCGAGGTTTTACTCTTGGTCAGTGACATGAAAACTCCAAATGAAAACGGGATAGTTGGCTACCGTGGCCACGGCAGATTATCAGAGGGGAGGAGATGCGCCTATCCTCGCGGTCTGCTGCCGGAGAAAAGCGCACGAGGTGTACCGAGGTTGTGGCTCCCGAGTCACCCGGGCAGGCACGCAATCGCTAGAGCTGACTGCGCAGTATGTTCACCAGTACAGGTGCGAAGGGCTCCAGCTTGCCTTGTTTGGGCTGGCTCAGATCTTCGATCAGCATTGTCAGCAATTGTGCATCATCTTCCAGCGCCAGTGCCTGCTGATCATCGCCATAGTGGGTCCAAATCAGGCTATCCACCAGCTGTTTGCGCTTGGCAACCAGCACCTTGTTGCTTTGCTCCGTATCACCCAGATTGAGTACCCGGATCGCCTCTTTGGCTCTTTCCGTCAACCCCTCAACCCGACCACTCCATTTAAAGCGCAACTCGGTTTCGCACTCAGGCATCAGCGGGGTCAACGGCAGAGGCTGCGAGCCATGGGCGGCATCGCACTGTTTCGGTGTTTTGCAACTGGCTACCAGATTGCTGAAATCCATGGTGCGCTTAGGGGCGAGATCCCTAGCCTCAACATGCTCGTTCATGGTGTCTTCACTGGTGCCGCTGATGGCTTGGCAACAGTAGGCGCAGAGATGGAATTGCTCAGTAGTGCAAGCCTCCCGGATCTGCTGGCGAATTGCCTGACCCTCTTCATCGTTGGGTAGGTCGTGATATCGAGCATGAGGATTTTGACGTTTGAATGCCGCCAGACTTGCAGGTTCTTGTCCCTTATAAATCTTGCGCACGGCGCAGCTCCTCTTTGCGCAGCAGCAGGCTAGCCTTGGTCAGCTCCAGGTTGTTGGCTGGCAGCTCGGCTCTTAGCGCGGCCAGCAGGGCATTGGCCTTATCAAATTGCCGATCTTGAATTAAATCGAGTAAGTCATTCAGTCGGCTCGCCACCCGCTCATTGCGAATAGCGGTATCCATCACCTCCAGCAGCACCGAGTTGGCATCCTGACCATATTGGGATGGCACTTCAGTCAACTCGCCATTATCGAGCGAATAGACCAGTACATCCTTGCAATCGCTGATCACCAGGGGGGAGTGGGTGGTCAGCACAAACTGACAGTTGGGGAAGGTATCAGTGAGCCGCTGGATGATAGTACGTGCCCACTGGGGATGCAGGTGCATGTCCACCTCGTCGATCAGCACCACCCCATCGCCGTGCAGCGGATTTTCCAGCTCCGGATTCATCATTGCGAGGCGGCGGGCAATATCGCCCACCAGTGCCATCAGGGATTTCTCCCCTTGCGACAGTTGCAACACATTGAGGGTCTGACCCTCCTTGTCGATGGACATATGCAGACGCGGCTTACGGCGGACCTTCAGATTTTTAAATCCGGGCATAAAGTTGGCAATAGCTGTGCGCACCGCCGTCAACTGGCGATCTCTGGCTGATGCCTGTGTCTGTTGCAACTTTTGCCAAAGATCAGGACCGAGTAAATCTTGAAGTTCATTAAGAACTTCAGTAGGGATTACCGACTCGTTTTCGCTATCTTCCCGCTCGCGAAACCACTCAAAGAAACGACGAAAATCGACTCCTTGACTCAGCGAATTGTCATAACCATCGAGTTGGCGAAATGAATGTTTCTCTTTGATCTTTAGCGGAATATCCAGCACCACCCGCTCGACTGGGTAGAAGGCGATCAGGGGTAAGCTGACATTTTCCTGCTCTGTCAATCGTGCTCGATACTCATCGGCTAGTTTGCTAGCGTCGGTCAATATGGATTGCTCGTTGCTCTTGCGACCGGCGCGAGTTTTGGTGAGAGACCAGATGTATTCCTTCAGCTGATCGTGTAGTTGAAGAGAGACCACCGCGGTATTGGCGCCATTGAGGATGACCTCTTCCGGGATGGGGCTGCCGCTGCCTTTGTCGCTGCGCAAACGGGCAACAAACCAGCTGAGTGAGGTCGCCAACGATTTGAGTACCGAGGTTTTGCCTGCACCATTGTTGCCAATCAGCACGGTCACATTCGAGTTGACCCGCTCCGTGGGGGCAAACTCGATGGCAAGACGCTCAAAACGCCCCAGATTTTCGAGGGTGAGTTGTTTGATTTCCATGCTCTATTCCTAATTTTGCTGCCAACACGACCTTATCTCGCCTGCACTTGGCTTACAACCCGTCGAATGTTGCCGCTGACTGCACATCATACGAGCGGGTCAGGCCGTTGCGCGAGGCTTGCGGGGCCCACACTTACCTTTTTTGCCGCTGGCGGTGGCCCGCTCGGTCTGAATGCGGGCCAGCAGGGCGGCGGTTTCTCGTGCGTCCGATTACGCTTCGCTAATCGAACCTACGTCGCGGATGTTTTGGTTGCCCGTTTGCGCGGCTTGGCAGTGGCCCGCTCGGCTTGAATGCGAGCCAACAGGGCGGCGGCGCTATTGTCGCCACTGATCAGGTCCGGGTTGGCTGCGCGCCAGTCGGCGGTCAGCTCGCCACGAAATGCCTTGGCCAGAATGGCCTGGGTCAGGTTATCGACCCGCGCTTTGGCCGTCTTGGCCTGCTGCTCGATGGTATCGGCATAGGCAAAGAGTTGTTCTACGCGACGGACAATTTCGGTTCCTGATTACCCATGACCCTCAGCCAGCTTCAAGAGCCGATATGGCATCGGAGGGCTTGCCACGACTGCATGCCCCAATTCAACCAACATGCTCTTGAGGTCAAAACGATGATTAAACCGGAAGCAGTATTCCGCAAGATGCCTTGGTAAATGCTTCGCTCCGAGCGTATGGCAACTGCCCCGCAGCGAGTTTTTCACATTCTGCGTATTCCGGCGAAGTTGAACAGCCATTCCGGCCAACGTGATCACCTGCTCCAGCGCCCGTTTGACTCGTGAGGCGGGTAAGGAGAAATCCACCTCGATGCACAGCGCTTCACGATTGAAGTCATCGATCACATTAAACAGCCGCACCGAGCGGCCATCGCTGAGCTGGTCATGCATAAAGTCCATCGACCAGCACTGATTAGGCTGGTCGGGAACCGCCAACGGCTCTGGCTTAGCCCGAACCAACCGTTTCCTGGGTTTTATCCGCAGATTGAGCTCCAGCGCCCGATAGATCCGGTATACCCGTTTGTGATTCCAGCCAAAGCCTTGGACGTTGCGCAGGTACAAAAAGCATAACCCGAAGCCCCAGTTGCGCTGGCTGGCCGTGATACGTAGCAGCCAATCGGCAATTTCCTGGTTTTCATCGACCAGCACGGGCTGATAGCGATAGCAGCTTTCACTGACCTTGAAGATCCGGCAAGCCAGACGGATGGATATGGCGTAGTGAGTCACGGCTTTGGTCGCCATCTCCCGGCGGGCAGATGGCGTTACCACTTTTTTGCCATGGCCTCGGTGATGATCTCTGCCTTGAGGCGCTCCTCGGCGTACATCTTCTTGAGGCGGCGGTTTTCGTCCTCCAGCTCCTTGAGTCGAGCCATGAGGGAGGCATCCATCCCCCCGAATTTGGAACGCCACTTGTAGAAGGTGGTCGTGCTGATGCCATGCTCGCGGCAGAGCTCCGGGACGGGAGCTCCAGCCTCAGCTTGTTTGAGGATGGCGATGATCTGGGTATCGCTAAAGCGTGATGTTTTCATGTAGAACCTCCTGCGTTCAAGGTACGGGAAAATTCTACTTATGAGCACCCTGGTTTTTCGGGGGGATTACCGGGGGATAACGAGCTGACATAGTAAGAGGTATCTACCGTTCCTTTTCCGTTGGCGCTGCGGTGACGCTCAACGGCAATGATGCTGCGGATTGTCGGCCATTTCTCCGTCAACTCTGGCGGTAATTTGGCTTTTAATTGAAACACATAACGCTCTTCCTGGCGGCCATGTCCACTCTCTTTGTGCTCGACGACAATCTTCTCTTTCTGGGCGTCAAACAGTGACTGGAATTGCGATTGAACCGCTTGATACAGCTTCGGTTGATTATTCTTGACCTGTACCACTACATGAGCCTTCTTCTCGCTGATTTTCTCCAGTGTCTCACGCTGACAATGCAACGCATCGAGTGTGACAACGGCTCCTTTTAGCTCAAGAATGTCCAGCATATCTTTGACGGTTTCGATTTCCCCCTTCTTGTTAGGGGTAAGCGCCGCTAAATCGACCTACTTGCCTTCGTTGTATTGCGCCACTTTTTTTGCAATGGGCTCCAGCGGGACGTT
>NZ_JAPDBQ010000127.1:0-12528 GCF_027705325.1 Aeromonas sp. QDB18 | reverse complement strand
GGGGCATGCAGTCGTGGCAAGCCCTCCGATGCCATATCGGCTCTTGAAGCTGGCTGAGGGTCATGGGTAATCAGGTAAAATTAAGCATGACGAGCATCCCAAAATGACGCAATATATGTGAGCTCGGCTCCAGCACGACTGGAAAGCTATTCAAACAGGGCTGTTGATGACTGTCGGCCTTATGTTTTTTATTTTATTTCAAGCCCCAATTTAAACCCCTAGGCCGGAACAATGTCACTTCCGTGCGGTAGCTTTTCTCTTTTTTTGCCTTTTGAGATAATGTATTCCCGTGTACAGTTTCGGTACAGCAATACCAAGGAACAACATGAGGCGAGTATTAACGCAAAACGAACACCGCTCGCAACATTAAGTTAACGTATAATTTACATTTCAAGTTTTGGCACCTGGATAATATTTCACATGAACTACGTAACCCGGTTTCTGGCGATATCGCTAGCTGTGTGTATTGCTGGCTGCGCATATGAGCCAAAGCAGGTCGAAGCCTCCCGCCCCCTCGTCAATCCATCATCGACCACAGTACTGCAAGCCATGCCTGCAAATCTGCAACAGGCGCTCAATACTCAACCTCAAGGGGCTGCACTCAGCACAAACGGCGTTACCTTCACCCTGGGTCAACGCTATGTGTCGGCCATGGGGCGTGAGTGCGTTGACCTGTTGTTCAACAACATGCAAGGCCACTCGCAAAGAAGTGTCGCATGCAAGAGTGAAGAACTTTGGTACCTGATACCTCAATTGGATCAGGCTTCTGTCAGCAGCCTTCTTGCTGAACAATAAAACTCGAAGGTATCTGTTTTGAAAATGAACGTTCGTCAGCTGAGTACCCTTCTGTTTCTCATCGGTGCCTCCTGCACCACCATGGCGGCTAGCGCACCAGACCAGGCCCAGGCAAATGGGGCATCATTTGGCTATACCCTGTCGGGTAATTCAGGCGATAACAGTCGGCCCCAACTTGGTGGCCAGTCATCGTTGAGTGGTCAGGCCAACACGAGTTCAACAACCGGCAGTTTTGCGCAACAAAATCGGCAGGGCATGTTGCTGCCAGGTGAGGCAGATGTTCGGAAGTTACTGCCACAGGCCGAGGCCGGACTTCCTCCCCCCTACGGTGCCAACCTCTTTGCCGGTGGATATGAAACCGAACGCAGCGATGGTTTGAATGACAATTACCTGATAGCACCAGGTGACAAGCTGAATATCTGGATCTGGGGCGCCGTCAATTTCTCCAATGTGGTAACGGTCGACAATCAGGGCAATATTTTCATCCCTGATGTTGGTCCCATCAATGTCAAGAATGTTCCTGCCAGCCAAATCAATAATCTAGTCACCAGCAAGATTGGTGATGTATTCACCAACAACGTCAATATTTACGTCAACCTGCTGACGACAACCCCAGTGAGCGTATTCGTGACGGGGCCGGTGATCCGCCCAGGCCAATATGCCGGACAATCGTCTGACAGCGTGCTCTATTTCCTCAAGCGGGCGGGTGGTATCGATTCAGAGCGCGGCAGCTACCGTCAAATCAAGGTCTTGCGCCAAAACCAGGTCCTCCAGCAGATCGACCTGTATGAATTCATGCAGAAAGGCAGAATGCCCAAGCTTTCCCTCAAAGATCAGGATGTGATCCTGGTGGAACCCCAGGGGCCGATGATCAATGTGGCTGGCAAGGTTCGCAACCCATTCCGCTTCGAATTAAAGCAGCGCAATACGCAGGGCTCTGAGCTCATCAATTATGCCCTGCCCCTCGCCAAGGTGAGTCATGTCGGGGTAATTGGCGATCGTGCAAACGGTCCCTTCTCTATTTATCTGCCTTACAAAGATTTTGCCCAGGTCCAACTCAAGGACGGCGACAAGGTGCTGTTTAACGATGACATGCATGCGCAAGTTTACGATGTGCAGGTCACCGGCAGTTATATGGGGCCCTCTTACTTCACCGTCCGCAAAGAGACCAAGCTGCACGATCTGCTCAACCACATTCCGATCAACCCGGATCTGGCCGATTACCAATCCATCTATCTGATGCGTAAGAGCGTGGCCATCCGGCAAAAAGAGATGCTGGAGGAATCGCTCAACCGGCTGGAGCGCAGCGTATTCACCGCGCCGGCCAGTTCGGATGGTGAGGCGACCATCCGTGCCAAAGAGGCCGAACTGGTCATGCAGTTTGTGGACAAGGCTCGCAAGATTCAGCCTCTGGGCAAGGTCGTGGTCGCCGACAAGGGCATCATCGCCAACATTCAGCTGGAACAAGGTGACCAGATTGTGATCCCGAACAAGACTGACCTTATCCAGGTGGGGGGTGAGGTGCTGATGCCACAGGCCGTGGTCTACAACGCCAATGCCAACCTCGATGATTATGTCGCCTGGGCCGGCGGGTTTACCGAGCGAGCCAATGATCAGCGCATCGCCGTGGTGCATGCCAACGGGCTGGTAGAGTTCAAGGGTCAGGGGAGTGTTCAGCCAGGGGATCAGCTCATGGTGTTGCCCAAGGTTGACAGCAAAACCATGCAGTCTGTCAAAGACATTACCCAGATCATCTATCAGATCGCCGTGGCGGCGAACGTAGCCATCAACTAAACCGCCCACACCGAACAATGCAGGCTCGCCAATCGGCGAGCCTGCCATAGGGTAAAAGACCCAATGCATAAACCCATTCTCAATCAAACACCTCGAACACCCTTGCAGGTGCTGCGCGATGTGACGTTTGGTTTGCTTATCCGTGAGCTGAAGACCCGATTCGGCAGTTACCGGCTTGGCTATGCCTGGGCCCTGCTCGACCCTCTATTGATGATCAGCGCATTTAGTCTGATTTTCGGGATGCGCAGCCAGAGTGGTTTCGGGGGCGTGCCTGTACAGGTTTTTATCACGGCCGGGTACCTGCCTTTCATGTTTTTCAACAAGGTGGTGAGTCAGCTTAAATCTGCGGTCAACGCCAATATGGGGCTGTTCTGCTACCGCCAGGTCACCCCCTTCGCCACCTTTGTTGCCCGCTTTATGCTAGAGGTGATGGTGGGCATGATGGTGGGCATTATCCTGGTGCTGGGACTGCTCTGGTTCGGTTTTGATGCCATCCCGGCAGACCCCTTGCAAGTCATCCTCGGCTATCTGCTGCTCATGGTGTTCTCGTTCTCTCTCGGTATCGTCTTTTGCGTCATCGGCAAGCTATTCCAGGAAGCGAACAAGTTCCTCAACCTATTGATGATGCCGCTGATGTTTATCTCTTGCGTGATGTATCCACTGGCGGCCATTCCGGTGCAGTACCAGCACTGGTTTTTGTGGAACCCACTGGTACATGCCCTCGAATTGATACGCAGCGGCTGGATCGCGGGATACAGCAGCCCCAGTGTCAGTTGGGCTTATTTCGCCAGCATCACCTTGCTGCTGCTGACCTTTGCCATGAGCTGCTATCGCCTGAATCATCGCCGGCTGATCGCCAGTTGATCGCCAATGAGTGCGGAATAACATGATCATTCTCGACAATGTTTCCAAGTATTACCCCACCAAGTTTGGCCGCAACTATGTGCTGCGCGATGTGAGCATAGAGCTGCCGCGGGATCGCAACATCGGTATTCTGGGGGTCAACGGGGCGGGCAAATCCACCCTGCTTCGCCTGTTGGGGGGCATGGATACGCCCAATCAGGGCAAGGTGACCCGTCTTTGCCGTGTCTCCTGGCCGCTGGCCCTTGGCGGCGGATTTCAAGGGAGCATGACAGGGCGGGAGAACACCCGTTTCGTCTGTCGCATCCACGGGGTGCGCGATAGCCGTGCCGTGGAGGAGTGGGTCAAGGAGTTTTCCGAAATCGGCCAGCACTTCGAGTTGCCGATCAAAACCTACTCCAGCGGCATGAAGTCCAAGTTTTCCTTCGCCGTCAGCATGGCCTTTGACTTTGACATTTATCTGACCGATGAGATCACCTCGGTGGGGGATGCCCGCTTCAAACAGAAATGTATCGATACGTTCAATCAAAAACGCGAGACCGCGAGCCTTATCATGGTATCCCACGACATGAAAAACCTGCGCCAACAGTGCGACATGGGAATACTGCTGCGCAACGCTGCATTGGAAGTGTTCGACGATATCGACGACGCCATCCGCATTTATCAGGATCTTTAACAAGCTGCACCCAATATGACCCAACCTATCCGTTCCGAAAAACCATCCCGCTTCGCACGCAAACTGCGCAAGCTCGGCAATGAGCCCAAACGCTTTTTTATCGACTCCAGCGGCTTTCAGATTGCCCACCGCTCCTGGCAACAGAGCCTCAAACTCGGCAGCTTTCTCTGGGTCGTCGCCTGTTTTGCCATTGCCGCCCTCTATCTGGGCATCATCGCTTCGGATCGGTATGTGAGCCGGGCTGAGCTGATGATCAAGCAGGCGGATCAGATCAAGATGCTGCCCGATGCCCTGTCGATGCTGGGGCTGGGTGGTAGCAATCATCAGGATGTGCTGCTGATCCAGGAGTACCTGAAATCCTGGGATCTGCTGGCCAAGCTGGATAAAGAGCTCGGCCTCAAGGCCCATTACCAGAGTGACAAGGCCGACTATTTTTCCCGTCTGCCACAGGATGTCAGCCGGGAGGACTTCATCGAATATTACCGCAAGCACCTGACACTGCGCCTCGATGAGCTGTCGGGGGTGCTCACCATCGAATTACAGGCATTTGATCCCGCATATGGCCAGCAAGTGGTAGGGCTGATGCTCAAGGAGTCCGAGCGCTTTATCAACAAGCTGGGGCATCAGGTGGCGCTGGAGCAGCTGGCCTTTGTCGAGCAAGAGGTTGATCGCGCCTATCAGCGACTTCAGGGTGAAAAGGCCAAGGTCTTGGCGTTTCAAAACAGCCACCAACTCATCAGCCCGGAATCCACCAGCAGCGCGCGTCTCGGGGTCGTCAGCCAGATCGAGGGCGAGCTGGTGAACCAGCAGGCGCAGCTCAAGCAACTGCGCAGTTACATGAAAGAGACAGCCCCCGCGGTCATTTCGGTACAAAGCCGGGTCGACGCCTTGACCAGGCAACTGGAGCAGGAGCGTGCCAAGCTCACCGGCCAGGATAAAGAGGCCATGAACGAGATCACCGCCGGTTATATGGATGTACAAACCCAGGCCACCCTGGCAGCGGATCTCTACAAGACGGGCCTCATCAGCCTGGAGCAGGCCAGGATAGAGGCATACCGCAAGCTCAAACACCTGCTGGTCATCAGTCAACCGAGTCTGGCCCAGGATGCGGAATACCCTCGCCGTCTCTACAACCTGGCTACGGTAAGCGTGCTGCTTATCCTCTTCTATGGGCTGATCGTGATGGGCCTGGCCACCTTGCGTGAGCACCAGGACTGACACCCCCCCTTGATAGCCAATCCATATCGTATTAGAGCCAGGGTCATGGACCTTGGTTAACCCCTCAAGAGTGTGGTCACCACAGTGACCACCGCTCTTTAATCATTGTTCAAATACCCAAGAGACCTTCCCCGATGGACCGTCAACAAAACAGCCGTTCAGTGGCAAATCGCAAGCAAAAGCCCGTAGTGCAGCCCAATACCGAACTGGACGTGATTTTCAAACGCTCCCTTTTTTGGCGTCCAACCTATATTGCGCAATCGGCCTGGCTGGAGCACATCCCTTTCGCCTTCTGGTTGGTGGAAAGCCTGCGCCCTCGCAAGATTGTGGAATTGGGGACCCATTACGGCAGTTCTTATTTCTCGTTTTGCCAGGCCGTGACAAAGCTGGATCTGGAAACCCTCTGCTTTGCCGTTGACACCTGGGGGGGTGATGATCATGCAGGGTTGTATGGCGAGGAAGTCTATGGGCAGGTCTCTGAATACAATCAGCAGCACTATTCCAGTTTCTCTACCCTGATCCGCAGCACCTTCGATCAGGCGCTGGCACATTTCCCTCAAGGGAGCATCGATCTGCTCCATATCGATGGTCTGCATACCCTAGACGCTGTGCGCCATGACTTTGAAAGCTGGCTGCCCAAGCTCTCTGATAGGGCCGTTGTCATCATGCACGACACCAATGTGAGGGAGCGCGGCTTTGGCGTATTCCAGCTGCTGGATGAGCTCAAGCAGCAGTACCCCCACTTTGAATTTGCCCATGGTCATGGCCTTGGTGTGATCGGAGTGGGCAGTGAGCAGGTACCAGAGATGAAAAACCTCTATGACCTTTTCACCAATGCCCGTGCCACCAAGCAGGTACAAGATATCTTCTCTCGCCTGGGCAAGGCCTGTGGTGATAGCTGGGAAAACAGCCAGCTCAAGCAGCAACTGGCCGCTCAGCGAGACAACCTGCAGATGGAGCAACAGCAACTGCATGAACAGCAGGCGCTCGAAAGGGGTCGCCTTGCCGAGCGCATCACCGCCCAGCATCATCAGCTGAAAACGCTTGAGATCAAACTTGAAGAGAGCAAAGCGCAAGAGGCCGAACTGACCGCACAGCAGCAACGCGCCCAGGCACTGACATCCGAGCTCGAGATGCTGCAACAGCAAGCCGCGGATACTCACGCTCGCCTTGCCGCCAGCGAGCAGCAACGCGAAGAGGTGCTAGCCGCCAAGCAGAATCTGGAGAGTGCGCTGTCACAAGCGACCCAGCAGCTCGCGCAAACCGCTGAAGCGCTCACTCAGCTTGCCCAGGAAAAACAATCACTGCTCGGCCAGCAGGCGCAAGCTAATGAAGCTCAACAAGCACTTCAGCGTCAGCTGGAGCAGCAACAGGAACTCGCCGTCGCCCATGAGCAGGCCCGGCACCAGTTGCAGCAGCAGCTCAATGATCAAGCGCTGCAACTCAATGAAGAAACGCAGCGCACCGCACAACTAACCCAGGCGCTGGGTAATAGCAACCTGGCGCTCACGGAAGGATCGCGCCAACTCGCAGACTTGCAGCATCAACTGGAGCAATCCCTTCGAACTCAACATGCGCAAGCACGTTCGCTGGCCGAGCAAGATGACACCGTCAGATTACTGCAAGAGCGAGCCAACGCCCTGCTTCAAGAACTCCGTGATCAGAATGAGACCAAGAGCCAACTGCAACTGGCCTATGGCTTGCTGGAAAGCCAGCACGACGCTCTTGGCCATGAACGCGATGCCCTGCGTCAGGAACAGATCCGGCTAAACGAGCAGATCGAGATGGGGCGGAGCGAGCTGCAAATGCAGCAACAGCAGCACGCCACACTTGTTGAAGAGCACCAGCAGCTTCAGAGCCATTGCGACACGCTCTCCCGCGACCTGGCCAACCAGCGTGAGCAGCACGATGCCGCCCAGCATGCCTGGCAGCAACAAGAGCTGCGCCTTAACACCGAGCTCAATGACCAGCAGCAGCAGATTGGCGAACTCCATCAGGCTCTGAGCGAGCGCTTTGACGAAACCGCCACCCTGACTCGCCTGCTAGAAGAGCAGGCTCAGTTGATTGCAAAGCACACCCACACCATCAAGCAGCAGGATGCGGCGCACCAACAGCTCACCACCACACTCACGGCCGCGCAGCAGCAAGTGCAGAGCGTGCAAGCGCAGTATCAGCAAGCTCAGGCCGAGCTGGCCTCGCTAAGCGCAGAAAAGCAGCAGATACACGATACCCTTTTGGCTCGCGAACAATCCTGGCAAGCAGAGCAGGCCAAGCAAGCACAGAGCCACGCCGACCTGCAACAGCAGCTCGCGGCCAGCCAGCAGCAGGCGACTCGCCAACAGGCAACACTCGAAGGGCAATTGGGTGAGCTCACTGCGAATAACAAGGAATTGGAGGCCAATATTGCCGAGCGCTTCGCTGAACTGGCAACCATGACAAGGCATACAGAGCAGTTGACCCGTCAGTTGCAACAAAAAGAGCAGCAATTAGAGCAAGCAAAAGAGCGGGCGCAGAAGCTGAAGAAGACCGTATCCTGGAAACTGACTGCCCCCGTGCGCGCCCTTGGCCGCACCTTTAAAGAGAGCCCTGCTGGGGCAACAACCTCGGTGAGCGCCGCAGAGCGTATTGCAGCCTCCGGGCTCTTTGATGAACTCTGGTATCTGCACCGCTATCCCGAAGTCGCCGATGCAGGACTCCCAGCCATCGAGCACTTTATCAAGGTGGGGGCGGATAAAGGCTATAACCCCAGCGAGCAGTTCGATACCCGCTGGTATTTGCAAACCTACCCGGATGTGGCCCAAGGAACCATCAATCCGTTACTTCATTACATCATGCACGGGAAGGCCGAGCAGCGTCACTGTCTGCCGGCCAATAAGGAACAATAAAAAATGACGGTTAACAATAACCAGGAAGAGTTGCTGGCACAATTTGATGAGCAGTGGTATCTGCACACCTATTGGGATGTCAACCAGACAGGGCTCTCTGCCAAAGAACATTTCAAACGCTATGGTCTGCTGCTTGGCAGAAAACCATGTGCCTCCTGGGGCGTTGCGCCAGCAGTAAATCAGAGAACCACTGCTATTGCCCTGCCCTATCTGGCACTGAACCAACTGTCAACCGATATTGATCATCCTCAAGGGTGGTTGTCAGAGGGAGAGGATCCTTTTTTCATCGTTGATTTAGGACAACTCTCTGGCATAGGACAAGGCTGGTACCAGTTTAATCTGACCCTGAATTGCCCAGCCAAGCAGGGGCTGGCCAAACTGTATCTGGATACCGGCAAGGGGTTTAACGAGCTTGAAACGGTCACCTTGCCATATAAAAGAGCGATGGCTTCCAGCCGTTTGTTTTATCTGGAATCCCCTCTCGTCGCCTTGCGCTTCGATCCTCTGGAGCAGGCCTCTGCATTCTCAATCACACAATTTGAGATTACTGCAGTCAATGAACATCACATCGAATCAGCGCTACTGGCTCGTATTCAAAAAGAGCATCAAAGCTATCGGGATATGCCGTTGGATAAGATCAAGGCATCTATCTCTGCCGATCGTCATGGCATCTCAATGACACAGTTGCAGGCACTCTATAACGAGACCTTCAGCTTCTCCTTGCCCTCTGTCGATTATGAAGAGTGGATAGAAACGGTAGAAGCGGCTTCACTGCCCACTCCCGTGGAAGTGGACGCCATGCTCTCTGGCATGAAAGCGCCTCCCCTTATCTCTGTGGTGATGCCAGTCTATAACCCAGCTGAAATCTACCTGCGTGCCTGCCTGGATTCCGTCTTGGCACAGAGCTATCCCCACTGGGAACTCTGTATTGCAGATGATCGCTCGCCAAAAGCCCATGTGCAGCGGGTACTGCGCGAATATGAGGCCAAAGACAGCCGGATCAGGGTTGTCTATCGCGAGCAAAATGGCCATATCTCGGCGGCGTCCAACAGCGCCCTGCAGATTGCCAAGGGCGATTTCGTGGCCCTGCTGGATCACGATGACGCCCTGCCAGAGCATGCCTTGCTATTTATGGCGCAGGCCATCTGTGAACGGCCCCAGACCCAGATCCTCTACAGTGACGAGGACAAGCTCAATGGTCGCGGCGAACGCTTTGACCCCCACTTCAAGAGTGACTGGAACCCAGATCTGTTCTTCTCTCAAAACTATGTCTCCCACTTAGGGGTCTATCGCCTCTCGCTGTTGCAACAGATAGGCGGGTTCCGCCTTGGCGTTGAAGGCAGTCAGGATCAGGATCTGCTGCTGCGCTGCCTGCCCCATGTGACGGCCACGCAGATAGTCCATATCCCCCGCGTGCTCTACCACTGGCGCACCATAGAGGGCTCCACGGCCCTGGCCTCCGGCGAGAAGAGTTACACCACGGATGCAGGCATCCAGGCACTGCGCGACTATTTCGCTGGCCAGCAACCCGGTGTCAGGGTAGAGGCAGGCCTGGTGCCCAACACTTATCGGGTGCGCTACCCCATCCCCGAGCCAGCCCCTCTGGTCAGCCTGCTGATCCCCACCCGGGATCGCCGCGCCCTGACCGAAACCGCGGTGCGCAGCATCCTGAAGCGCAGCACCTATACCCACTTCGAGATCCTGATCCTCGATAACGGCAGCGTCGAGCAGGAGACCCTCGACTTCTTTGCCCAGATCCAGCACGAAGACAGCCGGGTCAAGGTATTGCGCTACGATCACCCCTTCAACTACTCGGCCATCAACAACTTTGGCGCTCGCCATGCCAAGGGGAGCATCGTCGGTCTGGTCAACAATGATGTCGAGGTGATCAACCCGGAGTGGTTGACCGAGATGGTCAGCCACTGCCTGCGATCGGAGATCGGCTGTGTGGGAGCCAAGCTCTATTACAGCAACGATACCCTGCAACACGGTGGCGTTATCCTCGGCATTGGCGGCGTGGGTGGCCATTCCCACAAGCATTATCCTCGCCACCACCCGGGTTATTTCAGCCGTTTGTTGCTGACCCAAACCCTCTCAGCCGTCACGGCCGCCTGTTTGCTGATTCGTAAAGAAATTTATGACGAGGTCGCCGGGCTGGATGAAGAGAACCTGCACGTAGCCTTTAACGACGTGGACTTCTGCCTGAAAGTGCGCGAGGCGGGTTATCGCAATCTCTGGACCCCCTACGCCGAACTCTATCACTACGAATCCATCAGCCGGGGGGCCGAAGACTCACCGGAGAAAATTTCCCGCTTTAACAAGGAAGTTAATTTTATGAAATCCAAGTGGGGCAAGCATCTCGAACTCGATCCCTTCTACAGCCCCAACTTGACTATAGATAGAGAAGATTTTTCTATTTAAGGCAATAATATAAAATCGAATTAGGTATCACTATATATCTGTATTAAAGATACCTACCGCATTACCTTTAGCATTTCGGAGATTATTAATGATTAATATTGCTGTTTTGGGTGCATCTAATTCCATTGTTGGAGGTGGTTGGCATAGTCGTTTAAGACGTAGTGATGTCAATCTTAAGTGCTTTGCTGTCGGAGGTTCAAATTCAGGCATTGGTATCTATAAGCTAGTCCAAGAGTCTGTATTAAATTGGGCAGATCTTGTTATTATTAACTTCGGTGTGACTGAGCATGAAGAGTTGAAATTTGGGTATATTAGTGAGGAACATTTATACCTACTCATCTCTAACCTATATAGGATGATATCAGCCTCAGGCCTACCGATGATATCATTATCACTACCTATTATCGCTGGCATTGAAGATTTAAATAACGATGTTTCTTATAAAATCCATAAAGCATGCGCTATCGAAACAAGCTCTCTTTTTATAGATGGCTATCAGTTTACTAAAGAAATTATTCAAAAGAGTAACGGCTTGCCCGCTTCTTTCTTCTTTCTAGATCAACATCATCTAGCCCCTTGGGTTGCCAAGCATATAGGAATGGTAATTGCTGAGATTGTTAACGATTTCGTTACGCTCCCTAAAAATACCCCAAAGTCATATACGCTAAAGAAATTTGATATACTTGACGCCAATACCATTGCAGACTTAAATAATTTAGAAACCGTGACACGTGGCACTAGTCTATTAAAAGAGACGACGGCTATCTTGAGTAAGAATGATACTATTGGATTCACTAGAGCGGCTAGTTTGCATGGATTATATGTAGACTGTGGTATATCTAGTGCGAAGCTGACAATCACCTCTATTAATAAAAGAGTTATTAAAAACTACTTTTGTGCATCACAAAATGCTAAGAAAGACAGTGTTCAATTTAAATTTTGCACTTTTCATAGTCCAGTCGGTGTTGATAAAAGCTCCACTATCTCCATTGCTGCTCATGATGCAATCGTCAATGAGAGTAATCGAATGGAGCGAGAACCTATCGATCCAAATGGTCAAGCATATATTTGTGGAATTTTGTTGTCTTATGAGAGTAACTCCGTCACATGCTATGTAAGAGATACCTCAAAATTAGCTACTATTGTAGTAGATAGATTAGCTATTCGCGCAAATGACTGTGCCGATATAACTAGATTCAAGTACATAGATTCCGGATTGATAGACCTAGTAAATGTTTGTGAAAGTAGCCATGCTAGCATTGGAGACTATATCTATTATTTAAGAGATATGTTTGCTAACCTTGGCTTAGATAAGGCGAATAAAGCCTTGACCGCATTTATAGAAAAAAACGCCATTATAAAAAACTTTAAATCCGATTATCAAATAATCGCAGAGTCAGACTTCTTTGATCGTGACTTTTACTTAAATACCTACCCTGATGTTCACAACGCAGGGGTTGATCCCGTTTCACACTACATTAAGCATGGTTGTGCCGAAGGACGAGTCCCATCTAATAAAATTCATATGTATCCAGAGATACATAGCGACTCTAGTAGAGACATAAATAAAGTCATTTCATTACTCAGAAATAATGCATAATACCAAGAAAGAAAATTTTTCTTTTGATTTATTTTTTCTTTCTATAGAAAGACTTTTGCTTTAACCATCGTAGACTGGTCATTCAACTAAATAATGACCAGCCTCTTAAATGAATTTGGTTTATCAATGTTAAATATCACGATTGTTGGGACTGGTTACGTGGAATTTTCTATTGCAGCGCTGCTTTCACAACATAATAAAACCTGATTACCCATGATTAGCAGTCACCACGAGCTATACTGATCTTACGTACAGTTACTGAGGTGCGAGATCATGGC
>NZ_JAPDBQ010000126.1:0-12768 GCF_027705325.1 Aeromonas sp. QDB18 | reverse complement strand
ATTTACTGGTAACCCATTGATATTAAATGACTAAAATTTTCATTTTTTGTTCTTGGGATACTTGTTCGCACTTTCCCAAGGGGAGGGGGCCTTCCCCTTGCCTGCCCCGACTTGCCGCCCCCCGATGCATATCACTCCTGTCATGACCTTTCCTGTGAGGGGGCCTTGGAGTCCGCCCTGCTTTGCCGCCCTGGCGTATCCCGCACTCCTTGCGATGCAGTCGGCTCATCTTCCCCGCATCACCCTTATTTGTGTTATTTGTCATCAACTGCCGTTATTGCGACCTGGGTCGGGGTTTGGGTGGATTATTAACTGTATGATTAATAATGAAATCAGGGACCCTGCCGACGAGCAGCACGGATCGGCACTCATCTGCCCGGGAGTGGCACATGCGATCGCATCGCGATCCCCGTCATCTGACTTCGGAGGTTTTATGCTTGGATTCATTCTGGGTGACATGTACAGCCGCACCAGCGGGTTTCGGCCCCCCCCCCCCCGCCTAGGCAAGCACTTCCCCCTCGCCCCCGACTATCAACTGCGCGGTCGCACCGGTGCCGCCATCCTGACCATGGAGACCCTGCTCGATACCCCCTATCCCCAGAGAAGTTCAGGGCCCTGATCTATGGCGCCTTTATCGAGCGCCAGCGTCGCCTCTTTGCCGAGCAGGTGGTCATTGGCCGGATGGAGGAGGGCCAGGACCTGGCGATCGCCATTGATCTCGCCTTTATCAGCACGGCGGTGCCCATCGGTCTGCTCGCCATCTCGGAGGAGATCGCGTTGCTGACCACCCCCCGTCCCACCCAGACCCATCCCCATAAGGTGGCCTTGAGCCAGGCGCTCGACTGTACCGCCATGCTGATGTTCTATGCCAAGGTCATTCGCCAGCGCAATGCAGTGCTTGAGCACATCGGCCACCAGTTCGGCTACAGACCGCAGGCCGGGTTGGTGGCCAGGGTGGGCCACGGCGGGGAAGATGACTATGCCGCCTTCATGGTCAATGTGATGACCTGCATCGCCCATTCTGGCTCCCTCAAAGAGGCGCTGGAGAATGGCGTCAGGATGGGCATGCGCGAGCCCGCCTTCTTCTGTATCGTCGGCGCCCTGGCCTCGACCCTGTGGGGAGTCCCCAAACCCTGGGCCCATGAGATCTCCCGTTTCATCCAGCGCCATCACCCCCACTATCTCCAGATCCTGCTGCGGGGCGAAGCCAGGGTGGGCCGCAGACAGATCAATCTGGACCCTCCCAAACCGCCGCTCTGTGCACCGGTCAAGCGCCAGGTAAACCGCTTCCTGAAGTGGGCCTTCTAGGGCCATGGGAGTGCTCTCGAGGTGCGGGCCCATGGCACCATCCCATCGGCCCGCCCCTGCTGATGGTCATCACGGGACTGTTATCTCACTGACCCCTGATCCCCCGGCTACCTTGCCCAAGAGAGGATGGCCAGAAAAGCCAACGGCTGCACAGGGGACAAGGGTCGGGCAGAAGGTGATCCACCTCGCCTTTTGACGTGAACGTCTTTTGATGTTTGGCTCCATACGATACCATGTGCAGCGTGTGTTCCTGTTGGGGGGAGGCGCCGCCCATCGCCCCCGTGGCTGGCCGCTGGTCCCGTCATGCCCTCGGGATGCACGACCCGGGGCCGCCACGGCAACCCCTTATCGCCATAGCCAACAGAACGGAGTATCAGGATGGCCATTGCCATTGAGCAGTCGGACAACACACTGAGGGTCAACAAGGATTGCTACGATCTGGGCCGCATCGTCGGCGTGCAGGTAAAAGCACTCGGCTGGATGGATCGGCTCAAGAAGACCTTGTTGCTGGGAGTGGTCACCTCCAGTGTGCTCTTTTACTTCACCCCTTCCTACGAGCAGGCGGGCAACTGGCTCATCGTGCTCTTCCTGCCCCTGGTGGGTTTTCTGTCTGGCGCCCTGATGGGGCTGCTCTCCAGCGCGAAATATGAGTTTTGCATCGAATTTTCCCACGCCGACGAGACGGGCGTGCAGTGGATCACCGCCGCCAGGAGTCGGCATGTCGCCGATTATGAGGCCTTCAAGGCGCAGGCGGCCAGGTTGAAAGAGCGGCTCGGGTAGGGAGCACAGAGTGACGGGTCTGCGCCATCTGGCGCCAGGCATAACAACAAGCCCGAACAGGTGCACCTGTTCGGGCTTGTTTCATTAGGGGCGGATGGCGCTCGGGGAGCGGCTCAGGCGGGATAGAGGGCGCCCAGTACCGCCGGGCGGCTAGCGCCGGTCACCGCAGGCAGGTTGCCTGGCTTTCGCTGGATAAAGCGTTGTGCCAGCCAGGCAAAGGCGGCCCCTTCCACCCAGTCCGGTGCAAGGCCGAGCTGGGCGGTGCTGGTCAGATGCCAGTCGGGTAGCAGGGCAGCAAGCTCCGCCAGCAGCGGGGCGTTGTGGGCGCCGCCACCGCAGACAAACAGCTCGGGCCGGGTTGGCGCGCCACTGTGGGCGGGCAACTGGCGGGCGATGCTGTGGCAGGTGAGGGATTGCAGGGTACGCTGCACATCAGCGGGGGCGTATGCGCAGCCGTCCAGCTTGCCGTCGAGCCAGTCGAGGGTGAACATCTCACGCCCCGTGCTCTTGGGGGCGGGGGCGGCGAAGTAGGGGTGAGCCAGCAACTGCTCCAGCAGCGCAGGGATAAGCTTGCCGCTGGCGGCCCACTGGCCACCGGCATCATAGCTGCCACCGTGGGGCTGGTGGCGGCGATACCAGCCGTCGAGCAGGGTGTTGGCGGGGCCGGTATCGAAGCCATATACCCCTGCACCCGCCCCCCCGTCGGCCTGGCCGGGCAGCACCGAGATATTGGCAATGCCGCCGAGGTTCAGCACCACCCGCAGGGCGCCGGGGCGGGCAAAGAGCGCCTGATGGAAGGCGGGCACCAGGGGCGCCCCCTGACCGCCGAGGGCCATGTCCATGGTGCGAAAATCGGCCACCACGTCGATGCCGGTCAGGGCCGCCAGCAGGGCCGCGTTGCCAATCTGCAGGGTAAAACCGAGGGCTGGGCGGTGGCGTATGGTCTGGCCGTGACTGCCGATGGCGCGAATCTCCTTGGGAGTCAGCGCCGCCTTGGCGAGCAGGGCCTGGGTGGCGGCGGCAAATTCGCGGGCCACCAGGTTGTCGGCGACCCCCATGCGGTCGATTTCGTTGTCGCCCGGGGTGCAAAGCTCATGCAGGGTGCGAGCCGTATCGACAGGCCAGGGATGGCACAGCGCCGCCTCGACCCGCAGAGCATCCCCCTCGATCTGCACCAGCACGGCGTCGATACCATCCATGCTGGTACCGGACATCAAGCCTATATAGCGTTCAGTCATGACAACCCCTTTCAATGATGCGGGGGAACCATCCGATACCGTGTTCCACCTTGGTCGACAGCGCTCAGCTGTCGTCACCGTTGCCCTTGTTTCTGGCCAGTTGCAGCTCGGGGCTGTCCAGCTTGGCCAGCTGGGGCATGGCCTGAGCCTTGAAGCTGGCCAGCGCCCGCCCGCTGAGAGACTCCGCCTGGGGCAGGTTGAGGGTGCGCGGGTTCTTGTGCACGCCGCCCACCACGAATTCATAGTGCAGGTGCGGGCCTGTGACCCGGCCGGTGCCACCGAGCAGGCCGATGGTCTGGCCCTGCTTCACTCGCTGCCCCTTGTTGACGGTGCGCTTGGAGAGGTGCAGGTACTTGGTCACGTAGTTGCCCGCGTGCTTGATGAAGACGTAGTTGCCGTTGAACTGGTTATAGCCGGCGGCCACCACGCTGCCGCCGCCCGCCGCCATGATGGGGGTGCCCACCGGCGCTACGTAGTCGATGCCGTTGTGGGGGCGCACCTTGCCGGTGACCGGGTGAAGGCGGCGCGGATTGAAGTTGGAGCTGATGTATTTGAAGTTGACCGGCGCGCGCAGGAAGCTTTTGCGCATCGCCTTGCCGTCCGGGGTGTAGTAGTTGCCATCCGTGTTCAGCACGGCGCGGTAGATGGCCCCCTGGTTGACGAACTCGGCGGCCAGGATGTCGCCGGAGGCAACCCGCTCGTCATCCTGGTATTTGTCCTGGTAGACCACCCGGAAGCTGTCCCCCGGTTGCAGGTCCTGGGCAAAGTCGATATCCCAGCCGAAGATGGCGGCGAGATCCATGATCTGGTCTTCCGTCATGCCCGCTTCGACGGCGGCGCCCCAGAAGCTGGAGCGGATCTCCCCATGGGCTACCTGTTCGCGGGTGTCGAGCTCGATCTTCACCGGCCTGGCCACGAAGCCATCATCCCGGCGGTTCACCTTGAGCGCCTGCTCCAGGCTGTGGGGGTAATAGAGGCTGTGCAGCTCGCCGCCCTTGGTGAGCTTGAAGGTGAGCTCCTGACCGGGTTTGAGCAGGCGCAGGGTATCCGTGCCCTCGAGCTGGTCGATGAGGTGCAGATCCGTGGTACTGAGGCCCAGGCGCTGGAAGATGACCCCCATGTTGTCGCCGCTGCGCACCTTCACCTGTCTGGTGACATAGCGCGGTTTGGGCGGGGTGACGGGCTCGGCCCGTGCCAGCTGCGCCTCCTCGTCGACCTGCTGCTCGACGGCCAGTTCGTTGCCGTTGTCATCGACCCGGGTGGCGACTGCCTGTTCGCTCGGCCAGGCCGCCAGCATCATCACCATGATGCTCAGGATAAGCACCATCTTGCGGTGCCAGTGAGGGAGAGAGTTGAAGGCGTGCCAAAGGACCATGAGAAGCAGACAAAGTTGAACCCGGAAGAAGGTCGGAGTTTACCGCCTTTCCAATTGGCCCGCCATTCCAGTAATATGTCTGGCCCTGTGGAATCGTGATTGGAGAGTCAAAAAATGTCCCAGCTCGAGGTGGCGCTAGCCGAGATCAAGCGCGGAGCGGAAGAAATTCTGGTTGAAGAAGAACTGATCGCCAAGTTGAAGGAAGGGCGCCCGCTGCGCATCAAGCTGGGGATGGACCCGACCGCGCCGGACATCCACCTGGGTCATACCGTGATCCTCAACAAGCTGAAGACCTTCCAGGATCTGGGCCATGAAGTGATCCTGCTGATCGGTGACTTCACCGCCATGGTGGGTGACCCCTCCGGCAAGAACGCCACCCGTCCGCCGCTCTCCGAAGAGGCCATCAAGCACAACGCCCTCACCTATGCCGAGCAGGCGTTCAAGATCCTCGACCCGGCCAAGACCCGCATCGAGTACAACTCCACCTGGCTGAGTGAGCTGGGCGCGACCGGCATGATCAAGCTGGCGGCCAAGCAGACCGTGGCCCGCATGATGGAGCGCGACGACTTCAAGAAGCGCTACAGCAACGGCCAGTCCATCGCCATTCACGAATTCCTCTATCCGCTGCTGCAAGGCTATGACTCGGTCGCGCTGAAGGCGGACGTCGAGCTCGGCGGTACCGATCAGAAGTTCAACCTGCTGATGGGTCGCGAGCTGCAAAAAGATGCCGGCATGGCGACCCAGTGCGTGCTGATGATGCCGCTGCTGGTAGGCCTGGACGGTGTCAAGAAGATGTCCAAGTCCGCTGCCAACTACATCGGCGTGCACGATGCCCCGGGGGAGATGTTCGGCAAGATCATGTCCATCACCGACGATCTGATGTGGAACTACTACGAGCTGCTCTCCTTCCGTCCGCTCGCCGAGATTGAAGAGTTCAAGGCAGGCATTGCTGCCGGCACCCTTAACCCACGCGACGTGAAGATCTGGCTGGCCAAGGAGATCATCGCCCGTTATCACGACGAGGCGGCGGCCGAAGCGGCCCACGAAGACTTCACCCAGCGCTTCTCCAAGAACGCCATTCCGGACGACATGCCGGAAGTCGAGCTGGCACTGGAAGGGGAAGGGCTGGCCATCGCCAACCTGCTCAAAGACGCCGATCTGGTGGCCACCACCTCCGAAGCGCTGCGCATGATCAAGCAGGGCGCGGTCAAGGTTGATGGCGAGAAGCTGGACGATGGCAAGGCCCTCATCGGTGTCGGTACCGCCGTCTACCAGGTTGGCAAGCGCAAGTTTGCCCGGGTGACCGTGAAGTAAGTCGCCACCTCTGGCGCTGCCATAAGAAAGGCCTCCCTTGCGGAGGCCTTTTTGTTGGGTCATTGACCGGGTTGGTTGGGAGCACCCCTCGGTTTTCAGGAAGTTGCGATAGAGCATGTAGAGGTGGGCCGAGCTCCAGCTGAAGTTGCTGGCCCCCTGCATGGCGCCGGTCTCCGGGTTGTAGTTCTCGCGGATGGGGCCGCTGCCCGCCAGCCCCTCGGCGTTGGCAAACAGCTTGTTGACGAGCTGTTGGGCATCGCTGCGATAGCCGTAGTTCTCCAGCCCCTTCACCCCGAAGTAGAACTGATCCAGCCAGACCCGACCGCGCCAGTAGATGTCGGGGTCATAGGCCGGGTTGGTCAGTGCCGCCGTGCCGAGCGGCACCTTGGTGTTGAACTCCTGGGCATTGAGCATCACCTCGCGCACCCGCGCCGCCTTCTCCTTGTCCGCTACCTCGGCCCAGAGCGGGCTCCACCCTTCCGGGCCGCGGCCGCGGGCTGTCAACAGCTTGCCGACGCAGCCGTTGGCGTCGGGCAGATCCCCCTGGGCTATCTGGCGGTCGTAATAGAAACCGGAGGCCTCATCGAACAGGCAGCTGTTGATGTAATCGGCCAGCTGGGTCGCCCCTTCGCGGTAGCGGCTCGCCTCGTCCGGCTTGCCGAGCAGCTCGGCCATGTCGGCCAGGATGCGTTTCTCCTTGGCGAGGAAGGCGTTGAGCTCCACCGACTCCTGATCGATGGAGAAGCCGATGAGGTTGCCGTCGTCCTGATGGTTTTCGAAGAAGAAGACGTTCCAGTCCTGGCGCGCCTTGGCCATGTCGCCGCCATAGGTCTTGTCGGCATAGCGCTTGAGCTGCTCCGGTTCAATAAAGCCGAAGCGGGCGGCGTTGTCCATGCCGGACTCCCAGCCGGCACCGTGCTGGGCGCCGATATCCATGTCGGCGTAGCCGCCAACGCTCAATACCTGCTGATAGAGCGCCATGCCGGCGCAGCCATACCAGCCATCTCCTTCATTGGTACAGCTCGACAGATCCAGCCCGACCGGTGCCCCCGTCGGGTACTGCACCTTGAAGGTGATGTTGCCGAACTCGTCGTTGTGCTCGACGTGGCGGGTGGCGCCATATTCGATGATGCCGTTGCGGTTGTTGTCCCGCGCCCGGTACCACCAGTCGTGATAGGCCTGGATCTTCGGGTACATCTCGGCGATGAAGGCCTTGTCCTGGGTGGCGCTGTAGATCTCCCAGATGGCCCAGGCGGAGAGGGGCTGCTTGGTGTCGCGCTCGTTCCAGTTGCCGCCGTCGCCACCCCGATCGGCGAGCTTGTTGTAGAAGACGGCGTCGATCACCATGCCGGCATCCTGCGGACGGACCGGGTCATCGGCCTGGAGCTGGTAGTCATACATGGCGCGCACGTTGTTCTTGGCTACCTCGGGGTTGAAGTGGGCCATGGCGTAAGCGTGCTTCCAGCTGTCCCAGGCCCAGACCCCGTCGAACCAGCGGGCGGTGTTGGAGGGGGTGACCCCGTCGTGCAGGATGGCGCCGGCGGGGGAGCGCCAGTTGCCGTTGAGGGTCTCCATCGCCTTGACCGCGATGCGCAGCTCCGACTCCGGGATCCCCTGATTGGAGAGGCCGCGCGCCAGGTAATCCTCCCAGCGGCGGATGGCGTCGTCGAAATGGCTGGCGGGGTCGGCCAGCAGCGCCAGGCGGCTCTGCTCGAAGCGACTCGCGTCAGCACTGCTGTGGACGTAGCTCTGCAGGGTGTAGATATCCTGCTGGCCCTTGGCGGCCAGGGTGAGGCTGGCCTCGCTCACGTAGCCGAGCCCCTGTTCGTCGAGGGTGGTGCGACTGGGCAGGGTGCGGTCGATGCGATAGCTGGCGCTGCCGCTTTGCATGATGTTCCAGGTGCTGCGCAGCTTGCCGAACTGGAATGCCACGCCGCGCTCGGTCTGGCTGATGGTGCGGGTCCAGGCGGGGTACTGCTCGGCGACCGTCTTGTTGGCATCCCACTGCTGGAGCAGCTCCCCCTGCCAGTTGAGCTTGAGGGTGAGGGGGGCGTCAGTGTGGTTGATGAGGCGAGTGCGAACCAGCGCAGTGCGGGCATCGCCGTAGCGCAGCTCCAGCTCCAGGGTGAAGGGCTCGAATTCGAAACGCTGCACCAGGGCGCCGGGGATGGCGTAGATCTCGTGCTTGCTGGCGCTGGTGAGCGGGAAAGCACGGCCGCTCTCATCGCTCAGGGTCAGCTTGTCCAATTCCCTTGCGAAGAACAGGCTGTACTCCTCGGCGATCACCATGGGGCCGGTGAAGCCGCCCCACTCGCTGTCGCTGGCGGGCAGCAGGAAGCCGTGCCAGGCACCGAGATCGAGCAGCGGGTTGTATTTGAGGTTGGCGTAGCTGTCAAAGTCACGGAACTGGAGCGGGGTGCCGCTGCGGTCGATCACGTTCTGATACTGGTTCGCCAGGGTGGCGCTGGGGGCGGCCGGGCTGCTGGAGTCATTGCCGTTGCAGGCAGTGAGGCCGAACAGGGCGACGCTCAGGGTGACGGATAGTAAACTTTTACGAAACATCTCTCGCTCCAATGACAGTTTTTGTAGGTTAAGGAAGGTGTTTTTTAGTATTTGTTTTAGTGAAAGCGTTTGCGAGAGCCATTATAGGGCGATTTTGACGGGGTTATTGGCGTTGTGTCACAGTGCAGGAGGGGCGAGTGTGAGCCGGATCACCCGGTTACACGAGGTTACATAGCTTTGCATTTTAGTAATTATTTACTTTTGTGGTGGCAGTCAGTGAGAGAGAGGAGGGGCAGGTACGCAGGTATTGGTGGGGGGTCAGGCCGAACTCCTCCTTGAAGCGCGCGGCAAAGCGGCCGGTGGAGTCGTAGCCACAGGCGAGGGCGGTCTGAAGCGGCGTGAGCCCCTGTTGCAACAGGGTGAGGGCGTGCCCCAGGCGTACCTGGGTCAACACCTGGCGAAAGCTGCGTCCCTCGGCGGCCAGCTTGCGGACCAGGGAGGCGCGGCTCATGGCGAAGTGGGTCGCTACCGTCTCCAGCCGGTGATCGAGACCAGGCTCTACGCTGAGGTAACGGGCCAGCCGTTCCCCCAGGGTCATGGTGGTGGCAGGAAAGAGCAGGCCAAGGCCCCCCACTTCCCTGAGCTCGCCATAAAACCCTTGCAGCAGCTGGGTCTGGGCCGTCTCGCAGAGCTGCCGCTGCGCCATGGTGGTGACGAGATCGAAGCAGAAGGCGAGGGCCGACGTCACCCTGATGGCCGGTGGCTTGAGGAGATCGAGGGTGCTCTCTGCCAGCCACTCGGCCGGTGGCGGGGCCAGCAGGGTGAGCGCCTGGGAGCGAAACGTGCCCTGCTCCGGCTGGTTGACGAAGGTGAGCCGGTGACCCGCCGGGATCAGCAGCCAGCTCTCCTTGTCAAAGGAGAGGCGCTGCTCCCGCCACCACAGCTGCTTGCGGCCCTGCTGCACCCAGATGAGGGTCGGTGCGTAGATGAGCACGCGGCGCAGGGGCTGCTGGCGGATCCCGAAGTAATGATTCAGTTGCAGCAGGGGCGTGCTCATCGGGCGGGCTCCTAGGGGGTGGTGAAGGTGGCGGTCAGGGTGGCCTTGCCAAGGGCCAGGCTGTTGAGCATGTAGCCTACCATGGCGGGTGGGGTGTTGGCCTTCACCTCCAGCGCCTTGGGCAGGGCCCAGACGGTGAACTGGTAGCGGTGCATGCCGTGACCGGCGGGTGGGCAGGGGCCGCCATAACCCTGGGTACCGTAGTCGGTGCCAAGCTCCAGCCCCTGTTTGATCTTGCCGGAGGCATTGCTCGGCAGCTCGCTCTGGCTGGCCGGCAGGTTCACCACCAGCCAGTGCCACCAGCCGCTGCCGGTGGGGGCGTCCGGGTCATAGGCGGTGATGGCGACGCTCTGGGTGCCGGCGGGCAGGCTCTGCCAGCTCAACTGGGGGGAGCGGTTCTCGCCGCTGCAACCAAAGCCGTTGAAGCTGAAGACCTTGTCCATGGGTTCACCCTCGCGGATGTCGGTACTCTTGAGGGTCATGGCGCTGGCGGGCAGGGCCGCGAGGCAGAACAGGGGCAGCAGCGGGATAATGGGGGATCTCATGATGGGCACTCCTTTGTGTGAATATGGCATTCACTCTAAGGGGGCTGGCTCAAAACAGAGTGCCAGTATGGCTCAAATTATGCCATGGAGGCGGCTTTTGTGAGCTGTTCGGGGCTTTTGAGGGGCATAAAAAAACCGGCATCCTGGGATGCCGGTTTTTGGGAGAGGCGAGGGGCCTTAGCGCAGGATCATCTCGTCACGGCCCGGGCCGACGGAGACCATGGGCACCGGCACGCCCAGCAGGGCTTCGATGCGCAGCACATAGTCCTGGGCAGCCTTGGGCAGCTCGGCGAAGGTGCGGCAGGCGCTGATGTCTTCGCTCCAGCTCTCCATCTTCTCGTAGACGGGGGTGAGGGCGGCGGTCTGCGGCCAGATCGGGTTCTCGGTGTGGGCACCTTCGTAGGCCACGCAGATCTTCAGATCCGGCAGACCGGTCAGGCAGTCCAGCTTGGTCAGGGCCACTTCGGTGGCCGCCTGCAGCTCGACGCCGTTCTTGGTGGCGACGGCATCGAAGTAACCCACGTCACGGGGACGGCCGGTGGTGGCGCCGAACTCGTTGGTGATCTTGCGGAACTCGTCCTGGTTCTCCATGGCGGTCAGCAGGGTGCCGGTACCGACGGAGGAGCTGAAGGCCTTGGCCACGGCGATGACGCGCTCCGGGCGCAGGCCCGGCAGACCGCCACCGATGCCGGCGTAGGCGCCGGAAACGTGGGAGGAGGTGACCCAGGGGTATTCGCCGTAGATGAGATCACGGCCGGCACCCAGCTGGGCTTCGAACAGCAGGGTCTTGCCTTCGGCTTGCAGTGCCTTGAGGGGCATGCTGACGTTGCAGACGGCGTCCAGCCAGGGAGCGGACACTTCCAGCAGCCAGTCGGCCATCTCCTGGGCGGTCTGGGTGAATTCGAAGTCCGGATAGAGAGCCTTCATTTGCGGCAGTTTCCAGTCCAGCATGAACTGGATGCGCTCGACCAGCACGTCCGGCTGTTTCAGCCAGCCCACCAGGATCGCCTTTTTCATGACCCGATCACCGTAAGCCGGGGCGATGCCCTGACGGGTGGAGCCGTAGGCGCTGTCACCCAGGCGTTGCTCTTCCAGGGTGTCTTCCAGCGCGTGCAGCGGCAGGCAGAGGGTGGCACGGTCAGAGATGGCGAGCTTGGGAATGACGCCGGAGGCCTTGACCTCTTCCAGCTCGACGGTGAGCTTCTCGGGGCTGATCACCATGCCGGGGCCCAGCACGACCAGGCAATCCGGGTTGAAGACGCCGCTCGGCACCTGGTGCAGCTTGAAGGTGCCCAGATCGTTGACCACGGTGTGGCCGGCGTTGTTGCCGCCCTGGAAACGAATACTGGCGCCAGCCTGGCCTGCCAGATAATCGACGATGCGGCCTTTGCCTTCATCACCCCAGTTAGCACCTACGACTACGATAGACGACATGACTCTTTCTCCTAAGACGTTAGGCGTCCATCCTAGGAGCCCCGTGAGGATTAGAAAAATTAATTATCTTTATAATTCCGATAAGGAAGCCATATAATTCCGGTGCAATTATCGACACCGCGCTCCCTTTCGTGGTGCCCGTGCCCTGGCGGCGCTGGCCCTGCCATCGACCCGGGAGAAGAGGAACCCCATGCTGGACATTCACTGGCTGCACACCTTCGTCACCCTGGCCCGGTTGCAGCACTTCGGCCAGACGGCCACCGAACTGCACATGACGCAACCCAATGTGAGCCTGCACCTCAAGAACCTGGAGCAGGCGACCCGGGTCAAGCTGGTGGAGCGCAGCCCGTTTCGCCTGACCCAGGCGGGGGAGCGGCTGCTGCAAAGCGCCGAGCGCGCCATCAACGAGCTGCAACTCTGCCAGTCCGATCTCAATGCCCTGAGCCAGTTGAGCCAGGGGACGCTCGCCATCGCCGCCAGCGACATCATCTCGCGCCTGCTGCTCATCCAGCCGTTCCAGCGCTTCAAGCAGGCCTTCCCCGGCATCGACCTCACCCTGTTCAACACCACCTCGGATCAGGCGGCGGATCTGGTGCGGGCGGGCAAGGCGGATCTGGGCTTCGTGATGGCACAAAAGCGCAGCGAGCCGCTCTTCTACACCGAGTTGCAGCAGGTGACCTGGTGTGCCCTGGGGCACGGCCTGGCCCGCTGGCAGGCGCGGGCCAGCTCGGGGGAGAGCGATCCTCTGGACGAGCCGACCCTGATCCTGCTGGGGCACGACACCCGGACCCGGGCATTGATCGACCCCTCCCTGCCCCTGCTCGGTCTGCCGAGCTGCCGCATCATGGAGGTGGGGAGCGTGGATGCCCAGCTCGACTGGGCCGAGGCGGGCTTTGGCGTCGCCATCGTGCCGGATTTCTCCCTTCACCCCAGGCTCAAGCTGACCGCCCCGGTGACCCGGCTCACCGATTTTCCCGGTACCAGCCTGGGGTACGTGGTGCGCCAGAACCAGGTGCTGTCCCGGGCCATCAAGCAACTGCTGCACTGGGTGGAGGAGGAGATCCAGAATCCGGCGCTGCTGCTGGCGCCGTGACAGGCCAGGCGCCCGTTCCCGATAACCAAGAGGCCACCCCTGGGGTGCAATGCTGTTCAGATAAGCACTTTTTTGACTGATTATTCATAAATTGGATTTGAGTTGAGGGGGCAAGGCTGTGT
>NZ_JAPDBQ010000125.1:0-12810 GCF_027705325.1 Aeromonas sp. QDB18 | reverse complement strand
AGAGATCTTTATCTTTGGTCCGGTGCATCTTGTTGATGATCCGGCGTCGCTCATCATGGTCGGGGAGTGTTAGTATCATTTCGGGCTCGGCTCGTTTGTCGTTTGATTGGTTTGGCGATTAATCAGATCGCACAAACGACGCCGAGTTCCCTTCTTTCCCGGATAAGTGATCTACATTTCGGAACGGTTATTTAGCAATATGTTGAAGATCGAAGATCTCAACTCGGCAAACCTGCAGACGCTGATCAACAAGATCACGACCCTGTCTGCCAATGGGGCGACCAACTACGAGGATGCCTTCATCAAGGCGACCGAGTGGTTCAATACCAAGCCGGGTAGCGGGACAGGCCTGAAATTCGAAAACCTGACCTACTTCCTGACCGACGGCGATCCCACTGTGCACAACGGTGACTCCTCGTCCGGTGGTACCACGAATGATGCCGACATGCAGAAGGCCATCGACGCCTTTGCGTCGCTGTCGGGATTGAGCGAGGTCAAGGCGATTGGCATAGGGAAGGTGCGAATAAGTCATATGGCACGAGAGCATTTACTGGTAACCCATTGATATTAAATGACTAAAATTTTCATTTTTTGTTCTTGGGATACTTGTTCGCACTTTCCCTAGGGCACTATATACGGCAGCACTGGCGGATAGAGAACAGCCAGCATTACATTCTTGATGTGGTGTTCAACGAGGATGCTTCCAGGATAGCGATGGAGGATGCGGTCGAGAATATGGCGCTATTCCGGCGGTTCGTATTGAATATCGTAAAACAGAGCAATTGTGGTGCTCGAAGTCAGAGAAACAAGCTAAAAAGAGCCGGCTGGAATGACGACTATCGGGCTCAGTTATTCTTTGGTTAAAATATCAACAAAGTGTGCTCCCGCCCTGGGGCCACCCCGACCCCGGCCTGCGAGCAGTTTCTGCCTGCCGCGACTGCGGCCCTGAGCGCACTGGAAGGGGGGCGGCTGGCGATGCAGGGGGCGCCTGCATTGCCGCGGATCCGGCTCTCCTGCCTTCCCTCCCTGACCACGGCGGTGTTCGGCCCCCTGCTGCTGGCCTTGGTGGATGAGACCTTCGAGATCCGCTGCAACACGGATCACTCTGGCATCATCATGCAGGAGTTGCTGACCGGCGAGACCGACGTGGGCTTCATTCTCAAGTGCCCTGCCATCGCGGGCATCCAGCTCGAACTGCTTTACCGTTCCCCCATCATCGCCGTGGCCTGCGCCACCCACCCGCTGGCCGGGCGGCAGGGGCTGACCCTGCAGGACATTGCCAACGAGCGGCTGGCGCCCCAGCAGTGGGGGACGGGCTGCGACGAGCTGATCCTGCAGTTGCGTCTGCTGCGCCAGGTGGCGAGCCCGCTGCACGCCATCCAGCCAGCAAGTGCGGCGCGGGAGCTGGCGCTGGAGCACGGCTTCATCACCCTGATGCCGGCGCTCGCCATCACCCGGGATCTGGAGTTCGGTCGCCTGGTGAAGCTGGACGTGGTGGATCTGCCACCGGATCACTGGGACGTGATGATGGCCTGGCGCAGCGGCAAGCGCCCCAATCCCGCCAAGGAACGGGTGCTGGAGGCGGCCCGTACCCTGGCCCGGCGCTGGTCGGGCAAGCGGACATAAAAAAGCGCCGGACCAGGCCGGCGCTCTTCGTTAATTCTCCTTGATGCCCGCTCAGACTCAGTAGCTGGCCTTGAGGGTGACGCCGGAGAAGGCGCTGAACCCGCTCAGCTGCACGTGCCAGGTCCCCGCCTTGGGGGCGTTCAGGGTACAGGTTTCGGCATTGCCGCTCTTGTAGGGGCGGCAGTCATAGCTGCTGGCGGTCGGCGCGCTACCGAACTTCACGTAGAGATCCGCATCCCCGCTACCGCCGCTGCTGGTCACCACCAGCTGGCTTCTGCCGGCGGGCACCTCGACGGTGAAGTTCAGCTTGCCCCCCTTGGCGGCGGTGAGATTGCTCACCGGTACCCCGTTTTGCAGCACGCTGCCCGGTTGGGGCGTGGTGCCGCCGCAGGTGGCATTGACCCCGACGGCGGTGAAGGCGGCTGCCACGTCGCTCACGCTGTAGCCGAGATCCGTGGCAGCCCTGGTTACCCCGCACGCCCCCTGATCGAAGGTGGTATTGGGGCCCCAGTAGAGGCGGTTGGCCAGCACGAACACCTCGAACGCCTTGCGGGTTTGCCAGCCGCTGGTGTTGGCCAGCAGGTAGAAGGCGCGGTTGTAGACACCGGAACTGTGGTGCACGTCGATGCCGTCATAGTAATCGCTGGCGTGGCCGATGGACTTGCCGTCCCGGGCCGGGTCCTCGAAGTAGCGCAGTGAGCCGTTGCCCTTGAAGATCTGGGCCCCCACCAGCCAGTCGTTGCTGCCCTTCATGTAGTACTCGGCCGCTTCCCCCGCCATGTCGGAGAAGGCCTCGTTGATGCCGCCCGACTGGCCGGAGTAGACCAGGCCCGAGTTCTGCTCGGTGAAGCCGTGGCTCACCTCGTGGGCCGCCACGTCCAGACTCACCAGCGGGTAGAAGGTGGTGGCGCCGTCACCGAAGGTCATCTGGCTGCCGTCCCAGAAGGCGTTCTCGTAGTTGCGGCTGTAGTGCACCTGCATCTTGAGCTTGAAGCTGAGCGGCGCCGTGTTGTACCAGTTGCGGTACATGTCGAACACCACGTTGCCGAAGTAGTGGGCATCGTTGAGAGGGGAATAGGCACCGTTGATCTCCTTGACCGTGTTCTCCGGGCAGGTGAACTGGTGGATGGTGCCCCCCGTGGTGCCGTGATTCATGTTGAGGGTGTCCACGTTGGTCCCCGTCATGCGGCAGTTGTCATCCACCTGCAGGGGGCCAAAGTCGGCGCCGTAGAAATACTTGCCGGTCTTGACGTTACCCCCCGGGCCGGTGGCGTCCTTGTGGTTGATCCCCTCCCAGCGTTTGAGCTCGCTGCCGGTCTGGGCGTCGATCATCACGAAGGGGCGGCTCGGTTCCTTGCTGGCGGCGAGCCAGGAGACCAGATAGACCAGTCTGGCCTGGCCGGTCTCATCCTGCATCACGAACAGCTTGACCTGTTCGTTGCTCCCCTTGGCACCGCTGCGAGCCTGGCGTGCGGCGTCGCTGGCGGAGAGGGCAACGGCCGGGCCTGTCAGGTCGGCATCGATCTTGCGCAGCATGGTGCCGGACACCTGATTGACCTGGCCCCCCAGCGCCTGATCGGCCACCAGAACCTGGCCCCACACCGGAATCCCCTGCCAGGTCTGCTCATAGCGTATCCGCTGCTGGCCATTGGGCAGCGTCACCGCCCGTACCTTGCGAAACTCGCCATCCCCGGCGCCAAGGGCGCCAATCTTGGCGGCGCCGCTCACCGCACCGGTCAGGTCGGAGACCTGGTTCACTTCCACCTGTTCTGCCGCCATGGCGGCGCTTCCCCAGCAGGCCAGCATGACGGCCAAATAGACTTTGTTCATCTCGTCTTTCCTTAGTCGATGAAGATTACACGCCGGGTCCGTTGCCCGGCGCTCTTACACTAGTGGGAAGGGGGAAAATAACGGCCTGTCATTTGTCACAGGGCAGCGAAAACAGGTAGCACGATTCACTTTTACAGCGTCAATCATCCACAAATACTGGTAATGGCAGCATGTTGAACCGCTGTGAGGGGTGATTGATGACCTTGGGATCAAGGTGCCCGCATGGGGATCGCCATATGGGGGTTGCCAGCGGGGAAGCCAGTTGAAAAGTCCTTGGCAAACAAGGGATTGATTGACTACATTGGCTCCCATGACGGCAGATGGCCGGAGTGGAACCGGGGAGGAGTGGCGATGTTTTCATGGCAACTGGATGACGAGCTGGCGCTCCTGTTCCTGCAACCCGACATGGCCAGCGAGCTGTTTCGCCTCTGCCAGCGCAATCGCGACTACCTCTCCCAGTGGCTGCCCTGGGTGCCCCACATTCAGCAGCCCGCCGACAGCGCCACCTTCATTCGCCACGCCATCGAGAAGTTTGCCCGAGGGGAGGGGCTGACCACGGCCATCGAGTATCAGGGGGAGGTGGTCGGCGTCATCGGTTACAACCAGATCGATCAGGATCTCGGCAAGGTGACCATCGGCTACTGGCTGGCGGAGCGCTGGCAGGGGCACGGCATCATCACCCGGGCCTGCCAGGCCCTGATCCATCACGCCTTCGAGGAGATGGGGATGGAGAAGGTGGAGATCAGCGCCGCCCTCGAGAACGAGGCGAGCCGAGCCGTGTGCGAGCGGCTGGGAATGACCCAGGAGGGGATCACCCGGCGGGCGGAGCGGCTGGCGGACAGGGTGGTGGATCATGTGCACTACGGCCTGCTGCGGGACGAGTGGCTGAGGCTGAGGGATCTCTGATGACCTTCCTGTCCGCTTCCAACCTCCTGAGGGTGAGATGACGACGCTGTCCCACATTGCCACCCCCCGTACCCGGCTGACCGTGCTGACCCCGGAGCGGGCCTGCCTGATGGTGGATTTCTATCTGCGCAATCGCGCCCACCTGGCCCCCTGGGAGCCCAGGCGGGAGGAGAGCTTCTACACCCTCGCCCACTGGCAGACCCGCTTGCGCGATGGTTACGGCCACTATTTCGAGGGCAGTGCCGTGCAACTGGTGGCGCTCGATCCCAGGGGGGAGCGGGTGCTCGCCACCTGCAATTTCACGAACATTGTGATGGGCATGTTCAAGGCGTGCCACCTGGGCTATGCCATCGACAAGGAGCACGAGGGGCAGGGCCTGATGCAGGAGGTGGTGGCTGCCGGCATCGATCACCTGTTCCGGGAGCGGGGCCTGCATCGCATCATGGCCAGCTACATGCCCGCGAACCTGCGAAGCGGCGCGCTCCTTGAACGGCTGGGGTTCGAGCAGGAGGGATACGCTCGGGACTATCTGATGATCAACGGCCGCTGGGAGGACCACGTCCTCACCGCGCTCATCAATCCCGCTGGCTAGCAGAGCCGTTGTCGAAAGGGGGGGCTGGCGGGTGACCGCCATCGCTTTTTCACTGCAAGATCGCACTATCTGTACGCCTCTCATACCCCTGGGGATAAAAGCGTGTAAAATTGCGCCCTGAATTTTCCCGGCCGGCAGACGCAGGCCGCGACTCCATACATGCAAGGCAGACATTGTGACAGAAGTAGATAGATTCGCGGACATTCGCCCCTATCGCGATGAAGAAGTACCGGCTGCCATCGAGCGGCTGATCCAGGATGACGAGTTTATCGGCGCCATCGCCAAATACCGCTTCGGTTCCCTGATGAGCTGGCTGGGTTGGGCCATTCGCCCGCTGATCCGCCAGTTCCTGCGCCACAAGTGGGCCAAGGTCAGCACCATCCATCAGGTACAGATGGGGGTGACCCGCTACATGACCCGGATGATCGCCACCTCCACCCAGGGAGTGAGCTTCTCCGGGCTCGAACACCTCAAGAAGGAGCAGGGCTACCTGTTCGTCTCCAACCACAGGGACATCGCCATGGATCCGGCGTTCGTCAACTGGGGGCTGCACACCCACGGGTTCGATACCGTGCGCATCGCCATCGGCGACAATCTGCTGCGCAAGCCCTGCGCCACCGAGCTGATGAAGCTCAACAAGAGCTTCATCGTCAAGCGCTCCGCCAAGGGGCCGCGGGAGATGATGAAGGCCCTCGGGGAGCTGTCGGCCTACATCGGCCAGTCGGTGCACGAGGGGCACTCCATCTGGATCGCCCAGAAGGAGGGGCGCGCCAAGGACGGAGATGACAAGACCGATCCTGCCATCCTCAAGATGTTCTACGTGGACGGCAAGAAGCAGAAGATCGAGTTCGTCGACTACATGCGCAGCCTCAACATCGTGCCGGTGAGCATCAGCTACGAGCTGGACCCCACCGACAAGGCCAAGGCGCGCGAGCTCTACGAGAAGTCGGTCAACGGCAGCTATGAGAAGGGCGAGTTCGAAGACATCGAGAGTATCGTCGCGGGCATCGTCGGCCAGAAGGGGCGGGTACATGTCTCCTTCGGCGCCCCCATTACAGAGGGCTTCAGCGATCCGGACGAGTTGGCGGCGCTCATCGACAAGGCGATCTGGAGCAGCTATCGCCTCTTCCCGGGCAACTACCTCGCGGCGGATGTGCCCGGCAAGGCCAGCACCATAGAGCAGAGTGCCTTCCTGACTCGCCAGTCCGAGGTGCCACAAGAGCACAAGGCCATCTGGCGCGCCATGTACGCCAAGCCGGTGGAAAACGCCGGCAAGGTTTGAATGGCACCGCTTTGAGTGGGTGATGGAAAAAAAACGGGAGCAGATGCTCCCGTTTTTGCGTCTGGTCAAAGTCGGGGGAGATTGGGTAGTGAATAATATTGTTTCAACTGGTACGATCATCGGGTGAATGGGCGAGTATCTCTTGGCAGGGGCAGACGAGTATGCAACAGTGACTCGGCGCCATCGGCTTGGAAGCGACAGCGCCCCCGTCTGCACGGATGGCAGACGAGACGATAAAAGGACCTTCAATGGTCCTTTTTCATTGGTGCACAAAGATAGACCACAGATATATCTAAGGATGCGAACCTCATGATCACCGGCAGTCTGGATACCTTGCAACGCACCCCCTTGCCCGCCCCCCTGAACCGTATCGTGGCCGAGGTGGTGCAAAGTGTCGAACGCTGGCTGCACGCCCCCCTCGGCAAGCAGGAGGTCGACGGCCTCACGCTGTTCTGCCTGGTGAGCGAGGATCTGACAGAGCCGGTGGCGGATCGCCGGGGCGAGTTTCATGAGCAGTATCTGGACATCCAGCTGCTGCTGCGCGGCGAGGAGTGGATCGGCGTGGGCCCTCACGCCTACAGCCGGGACGGTGCCGATCATCCTCACCCCGATCTCTGGTTCGTCGATGACGAGCAGACCAGTTATCTGGCGTTGCAGCCCGGTGACTTCGCCATCTTCTGGCCGGGAGAACTGCATCGCCCCCTCTGTACCCTGACGACCCCAGGTCCGGTCAAGAAGCTGGTCGTCAAGGTTCACCAGTCGCTGCTGACCGGCGCCTGAGTGGCAACCGGGGCCTGGAGTCCCGAGTGATTGGGCCAACAGAGGCCCGTTGCGAATCGCTGATTCGACGCGCGCGCCAGACGAACGGTCTGCGCCCAACGATTTGAAAAATTGGACGCACCCTCCTGCGACCATAAGCCCCCGGCAGGGGAATCCCATCCATCGCTGGATGACACGACACTGTCGGCGTAAAGCCGAAGCACAGGAAGATGTAGAACATGAGCAAGTTGGTATTGATCCTTAACTGCGGTAGCTCTTCCCTGAAATTTGCCGTAATGGACGCTGAAACGGGCGAGGACATGCTGTCCGGCCTGGCCGAATGCTTCAATCTGGATGACGCACGTATCAAATGGAAACTCCACGGGGTCAAGGGCGACGCCATGCTGGGCGCAGGTGCCGCGCACCAGGAAGCCCTCGACCACATCGTGGGCCACATCCTGCCCCAGGATCCCGCCCTGGCCGATCAGCTGGTCGCCATCGGCCATCGCATCGTGCACGGCGGCGAGCAGTTCTCCCGCTCCGTGCGCATCGATGACGGCGTGATCGCCGGCATCGAAGCTGCCATTCCGTTCGCCCCCCTGCACAACCCGGCGCACCTCATCGGCATCCGTGCCGCCCTCAAGGTGTTCCCGGCCCTGGCCGACAAGAACGTGGCCGTGTTCGACACCGCCTTCCACCAGACCCTGCCTGAGGAAGCCTACCTCTACGCGCTGCCCTACAAGCTCTATCGCGAGAACGGCATCCGTCGTTACGGCGCCCACGGCACCTCCCACCGCTTCATCGCCGAAGAGACCGCCAAGGCGCTGGGCAAACCGCTCCATGAGCTCAACATCATCAACTGCCACCTGGGCAACGGTGCCTCCGTCTGCGCCATCAAGAACGGCGAGTCCGTCGACACCTCCATGGGGCTGACCCCGCTGGAAGGGCTGGCGATGGGCACCCGCTCCGGTGACATCGACCCTGCCATCGTCTTCTTCATGCACGACAACCTGGGTTACAGCGTGGACAAGATCAACCAGGTGCTGACCCGCGAATCCGGCCTGCTGGGCATGACCGAGGAGAGCAGCGACTGCCGCTACGTCACCGGCAACTACGCCACCGACGCCGGTGCCAAGCGTGCACTGGACGTCTTCACCTATCGCGTTGCCAAGTACGTCGGAGCCTATGCTGCCGCCATGGATGGTCGCCTGGACGCCCTGGTGTTCACCGGCGGCATCGGCGAGAACGCCGCCATGGTGCGCGAGATGGTGCTGGCCCGACTGGCCCTGCTCGGCTTCAAGATCGACAAGGAGGCCAACAACGCAGCCGTACTGGGCGGTGAAGGCCCCATCACCGTCGAAGGCAGTCGTCTGGCCCTGGTGATGCCCACCAACGAAGAGCTGGTGATCGCCCGTGATGCCCTGAGCCTGGTCGGCTAAGGCACCCTCTGGTGATGACAACGCCCGGCCCCTGCCGGGCGTTGTCGTTTCGGCAATAGTGAGCGTCCTGTCATTTGACATGGGGGACCAGATGCGTACCCTGACCGCTGTGTGATATTGCGGAGGTAACGATGAAAGAGATGTTTTTCAACTGGTTGTCAGGCCTGGGGGTCGATGTGACCCCCATGATGGCCCTGGTGATTGCCCTGGGGTTCATCGTGCTGACCGCCATGGTGCTGCACCTGGTGCTGCACCGCATCCTGCTGGTGCGCCTGGTGGGGCTGCTTGGCAAGACCAAGCAGATGTGGCTGCCGCCCCAGTTGCAGCAACGCCTCTTCTACCGGCTCGCCTTCGTGTTCCAGGGGGCCGTACTGCTCGGTCAGGCGGAGATCTGGCTGCCCAAAGCGTCCGAGAGCCTGGCGCTTATCGAGTTGCTGGCCCAGCTCTGGATCCTGCTGTTCCTGCTGCTGGCCCTGTTCGCCCTGCTCGACTGCCTGCTCTCCCTGAGCCGCCATACCCGGCTTGGGCGGGATCTGCCCCTGCGCGGCATCTTCCAGGGGGTGAAACTGGTGGCCAGCATCCTGGTGGGCATCCTGATGATCGCCCTGCTGCTCGGCAAGTCGCCGCTCTTCCTGTTCAGCGGCCTGGGGGCCATGACCGCGGTCCTTATGCTGGTGTTCAAGGACCCCATCCTCGGCCTGGTGGCGGGTATCCAGCTCTCCGCCAACCGCATGCTGAGCGTCGGTGACTGGTTGCAGATGGACAAGTACGGCGCGGACGGCGAGGTGACCGACATCGGCCTCACCACGGTCAAGGTGTCGAACTGGGACAAGACCATCACTACCATCCCCACCTATGCCCTCATCTCCGACTCCTTCAAGAACTGGCAGGGGATGACCGAATCCGGCGGGCGCCGCATCAAGCGCAGCGTCAACATCGACATGACCAGCGTGCGCTTCCTCACCTCGCAGGAGCAGTTGCAGCTCAAGCAGGCCAGGTTGCTGGCACCCTACCTCAGCCGCAAGGAGCAGGAGCTCAGCAGCTACAACCAGCAGCTCAGCGATGCCATCAGCTGCCCCATCAATGGTCGCCACCTCACCAACCTCGGCACCCTGCGCGCCTATCTGGATGCCTACCTGCGGACTCATGCGGGCATTCGCAAGGACATGACCCTGATGGTGCGCCAGTTGGCACCGACCACGGACGGCCTGCCGCTGGAGATCTACTGCTTCACGGCGACCACCGCCTGGGCCGAGTATGAAGGGATACAGGCTGATATTTTCGACCACATATTTGCGATAATTGAGCAATTCCATCTGCGTTTGCATCAGTCGCCAACCGGTTATGATATGCACAGTTGGAAAAACGGCTGATCCCGCTTATGACAAGGTGCCGTGGCGCAGCGCGGCACCGTATTTAATCACCGACCCGTCAGCACGTGGCGGTTGAAATTTGCATGGCAGAGGAGAAAAATGGCGGCCTTCTCTTCGCCCCGGGCGCGCCCGTCGCCTCCGCGCTGGCCAGAGTGCTGAACCACCCCCTTTATCACAGGAAAGTTATGAAGCTCCTCCACAACACGGCGGCCGCACTGTGCTGCTCCCTGATCCTGGCCGCCATGCCCGCCCTCGCCATCGAATATGCCCTGCCCGCAGCCAACAGCCGCCTGGTGGGGGAGAACCTGGACTACGTGGTGTCCCCGGAAGAGGCGGGCCAACCCCTGGAAGCGGCAGCGGCCAGATTCCAGCTCGGCTTGACCAACATGCTGGAAGCCAACCCCCAGGCAGACCCCCTGCTGCTGCAGGCGGGCGAGAAGCTGGTCGTGCCGCATCAGCTGATCCTGCCGGATGCCCCCCGTGAAGGCATCGTGCTGAACGTCGCCGAGATGCGCCTCTACTACTACCCCAAAGGCAAGAAGGTGGTGGAAGTGCTGCCGATTGGCATCGGCCAGCTCGGCACCGACACCCCGGAAGACTGGGTGACCAGCGTGCAGCGCAAGAAGGCGGGCCCGACCTGGACCCCGACCGCGAAGATGCACGCCGAGTACGCCGCCCGTGGCGAGACCCTGCCTGCGGTCTGGCCGGCCGGTCCGGACAACCCCATGGGGCTGTTCGCGCTCTACATCGGCAAGATGTACGCCATCCACGGCACCAACGCCCAGTTCGGCATCGGCCTGCGGGTGAGCCACGGCTGCGTGCGTCTGCGCAACGACGACATCGAGTACCTGTTCAAGCAGGTCCCGGTCGGTACCCGCGTCCAGTTCGTGAACCAGCCCATCAAGGCCTCTGTCGAGCCGGATGGCCGCCGCTACCTGGAAGTGCACCAGCCCCTCTCCCGCAACCAGGAGGAGTTCAACTCCAGCCTGCCGGCCCCGCTGCCCATGTCCACCGCCGTGACCCGCTTCATCGCCCACGCGGACAGCGACTCCCGGCTGGTCAAGCAGGCCCTGGAGCAGCGCAGCGGCATGCCCATCGCCATCAACCGCTGATCCCGCCCGTCGGTACTCCGAGCCCCGGCCACTGTCGGGGCTTTTTTATGGCGCGGGGGAGGGGATCATCAGGGTAAACCCTTGGCAGATCGGGATAAAATCCGGCCTTATTGCAATTGAGTGGTTGCTTGGTTAGGTGTTAAACGTTTTCCATGTGTTTTTTATTTGTTAAAAGTGGTTGTGGTCCGGCGATCTGCTGATTACTCTAGGCCGGTTTTTTTAAGGAAGAGTCCGTCGCAAGAACGGGCACAGACGTCACATAACGGAGTTTTGAATGACAGCTAGCACCCCCATGCTCATCACCTTTCTGGTGTACATCCTCGGGATGGTGTTGATCGGCTTCATCGCCTATCGCGCCACCCGTAACTTTGACGACTACATTCTCGGCGGCCGCCGGATGGGGAGCTGGGTGACTGCCCTCTCCGCCGGTGCCTCCGACATGAGTGGCTGGCTCCTGATGGGCCTGCCTGGCGCCGTCTTCATCGGCGGCATCTCCGAGAGCTGGATCGCCATCGGCCTCATCATCGGTGCCTACTTCAACTGGCGCTGGGTGGCCGGTCGGCTGCGGGTTCACACCGAGAAGAACCGCAACGCCCTGACCCTGCCGGACTATTTCACCTACCGCTTCGAAGACAAGAGCCGGGTGCTGCGCATCCTCTCCGCCCTGGTGATCCTGCTGTTCTTCACCATCTACTGCGCCTCCGGCGTGGTGGCCGGTGCCCGCCTGTTCGAGAGCACCTTCGGCATGAGCTATGACACCGCCCTCTGGATCGGTGCCGCGGCCACCATCACCTACACCTTCTTCGGCGGCTTCCTCGCGGTAAGCTGGACCGACACCGTGCAGGCGACCCTGATGATCTTCGCCCTCATCCTGACTCCTGTGTTCGTCATCATCGCCGTGGGCGGCATCGACACCGCCATGGTGCAGGTGGCGGCGCAGAACGCCAGCAACCTCGACATGTTCAAGAACCTGGACTTCATCGCCATCATCTCTCTGATGGCCTGGGGCCTGGGCTACTTCGGCCAGCCCCACATCCTGGCGCGCTTCATGGCGGCGGACTCCCACCACTCCATGGCCAGCGCCCGTCGCATCAGCATGACCTGGATGGTGCTGTGCCTGGGTGGCGCCGTGGCCATCGGTTTCTTCGGCCTGGCCTACTTCTCCACCTTCACCGAGCAGGCGGGTGGCGTGACCGCCAACCCGGAGCGCGTCTTCATCGAGCTCTCCAAGATCCTGTTCAACCCCTGGATTGCCGGCGTGCTGCTCTCCGCCATCCTGGCGGCGGTCATGAGTACCCTCAGTTGCCAGCTGCTGGTCTGCTCCAGCGCCATCACCGAGGATCTCTACAAGCCCTTCCTGCGCAAGAACGCCTCCCAGAAAGAGCTGGTGTGGGTCGGCCGCGCCATGGTGCTGCTGATCGCCCTGGTGGCCATCGCCGTCGCCACCAACCCGGAAAACCGGGTGCTGGGGCTGGTGAGCTACGCCTGGGCCGGTTTCGGTGCCGCCTTCGGCCCCGTGGTGCTGCTCTCCGTGCTCTGGTCCCGCATGACCCGCAACGGCGCCCTGGCGGGCATGCTGGTCGGTGCCCTGACCGTCATCATCTGGAAGCAGTTCGGCTGGCTGGGTCTGTACGAAATCATCCCGGGCTTCCTGTTTGCCACCCTGGCCATCGTGCTATTCAGCCTGCTGGACAAGGCCCCCTCCAAGGCCATGCAGGATCGCTTCGCAGAAGCCGAGCAGGAGTTCCAGAGCCCCATGGCAGACGCCATCGCGGCAAAATAACCCCCGCCTCGACGACAAAAGCCCCGCAACTGCGGCAATGCTGATCAGTTAAGGATCCATTGACCGATCCTTCTGCTGTAGGACAATCCGGAACCAATCACTGGTTCC
>NZ_JAPDBQ010000124.1:0-12851 GCF_027705325.1 Aeromonas sp. QDB18 | reverse complement strand
GCGTATCCATGATGAAGGTCCTCGCGGTGATGACCTACTTCCAGATTAGCCTTCCAACACATAATTGGGACAGCGCCTTTTATCAGCCCTGATTGAGACAATACCAAGCCATCCGGCGATCGCACCCTGCTGGTGGAGCTGGACGGCTTCCACATCTTCGGCGCCTTGCAGGCCGTGATGGGGGAGGACAACCTCTTCTTCCTCCTCGGGGACCAGGCCCTCGATGGCCACGGCAGGACCCTGCCCGCAGCCCGCCTGCTGGAAGGGGGACAACGTCTGCAACAGAGCGATCCCACCGCTCATCCCTATCGCCTGGTGGCGCTCAACGGTTACAAGGAAGTGTTGGCGTTTGCCTGGGCGTACAACCAGGAGAACCTGCTTGCTGCCCCTGTGCTGGCGCTGTTGCTGGGGCTGCTCACCTTCTATCTGAGGGGGCGCAGCGGCTCCCCTCGCAGCGAGCTTGTCAGAGCCATGGCGGCCCGGGAGTTCATCCCCCATCTGCAACCCGTGATGGACAGGCAGGGGCGCCTGCGCGGTTGTGAAGTGTTGATGCGCTGGCGTCATCCCACACAAGGGATGATTGCCCCCAACCACTTCATTCCCCTCGCGGAGGAGTGCGGCTACATAGTGCCGATGACCCGCCAGTTGATGGCCCAGACCCGGGATTATCTGGTCGGGGTGGCCGACAGGCTGCCCCCCGGCTTTCACGTCGCCGTCAATGTCTGCGCCCAGCACTTCAAAAACCAGGACATCGTCGCCGAGTGCCGCGACTTTCTTCGCGCCTTCCCGTGCCAGGATCTGCGCCTGGTGCTCGAGGTGACGGAGCGGGAGATGGTGGATGCGGACGAGCAGACCCGCGTCATCTTCGATGCCCTGGACGAGCTGGGCGTGCTCATCGCCATCGATGACTTTGGCACCGGCCACTCCAGCCTCTGCTATCTGCAGATGTTCCATGTGGACATCATCAAAATCGATCGCAGCTTTATCAAGGGAATGAAAGAGGAAGGCCCCTCCCGCCATATCGTCGAAAACATCCTGGATCTCGCCCATCGCATGGGGCTGGCTCTGGTCGCCGAGGGGGTGGAGACCCAGGAGCAGGTCGAGATGGCACGCCACTATGGCATCGACTACTTGCAGGGCTTCTACTTCGCCAAGCCGCTGCCACCGGCCCAGTTCACTGATCTCCTGGCCAGCGCCACACGCCCGGAGCCATCCCGGCGCCATGCCGGGGTGAGCCTCCTTCCCTAACGGGGGGCGACGGGCAGCCAGTACTCCATGGTGGCGTCGGGCTGCTGGCCGTCAAAGCCGGGGGCATAGCGCTCCAGTTCGAAACCGTCCAGCCCCCGGTATGCCGACTCCGGCAGCCAGTGCAGGATGAACCAGTGCAGGCTCTCCCCCAGCTGGGCAATGGGTCCTTTGTGGGTGAGCACGGCATACTCCTGAGCCGGCACGTTGAGACTCGACAGGCCGGGGGGCGTAGGCGCCGTCGTGGCCACTCCGGCCCAGTAAGGCAGCCGCTCCCCTGCCCCCGACACATCCACCACCCCCAGCCATTCCCTCGACAGGTCCAGCGCCCCCGTCGCGCGCAGCGCTCGCCAGATGGCGGGCACCGTCTGCTGAAAATCCGGTGAGGCATCGAACAACCCCCGGATCGTGCCCCTGACCCCCAACAAGGTGAACGCCGGCAGGCTCTCTATGCGCACCTGCACCAGGTTGGGAGAGGCAGAGCGGGGGACCGCCGCCCGCACCAGAGGCGTGCGCAGCCCCAGCCGCAGGCCCCGCTTGCGATACGCCAGCGGCGAGCAGCCAAATTGCTGCTTGAAGGCGCGGCTGAAACTCACTTCCGAGCCAAACCCGTGATCCAGCGCCACATCCAGCACCCGCAGCCGGATGGAGAGCAGCGCCTCCGCCGCCATGCTCAGCTTCAGCTCGCGCACATAGTGAGCCACCGTCTGACCCGTCTCATGCAGGAATACCCGTTGCAACTGCCAGCGGGACCAACAGCTCTGCCGGGCCAGCGCCTCCAGGGAGAGCGGCTGATCCAGATTGGCATGGATGTAGTCGAGCACTCGCTCGATGCGGGTGAGGTGGGCGCGCGCCTCGGGTGCCGGCTCACGGAGTGGGTGGGGAGAAGTCGGTGTCATGATGCGCTTGAGACCACGCCAGCAGAGGGCGCTCTGGCCCGGGAGGGCCACATTAAACAGGGGTGTCGCGCCGACCGCAAGGCCGGCGCACCGCCTGGCTATTCATCCCGCCCCGCTCAGGGTAGACGGCTCTGGCCATGCTCGGCAAAGTGGCTGCGAAGGGCGCTGATCACCCGCCGCACCTTCTCCGGGATCTCCCGCTGGGGGGTGATGGCATGGATCTCCATGGGAGGGGCCAAAAAGCCCGGCAGCAGCACGAGCAACCGACCGGTGGCGAGATCTTCTTCTATTTCACCTTCCGGTTGCAGCGAAATCCCCTGCCCTGCCAGGGTGAACTGGCGCAGGGGCAAGACGTTGTTGCACAGCACCCTGGGCTTGGGCTTGATCTTGTGGGCCTCCCCCTTCTCGTCCAGCAGCAGTATCCCGCCCCCCAGCATGTCCGAGGCCAGCCAGTCGTGGGCCAGCAGATCTGCCGGGCTGCGTGGAGTGCCCTTGCGTGCCAGATAGGCGGGCGAGGCACACAGCAGCATCCGGGTCTGACCCAGCCTGCGCGCCACCAGGGTGGAATCTTCAAGCGTGCCGACCCGCAGCGCCACGTCGATGCGATCCTTGATGAGATCCCGCTTCTCGTCGTCGGCAATGATCTGGATGCCCAGGCCGGGGTGAGCCTGCAGCAGCGGCGAGAGCGCCCGCGCCAGGGGCTGGCCCGCCATCCCCACCGGCGCGGTGATCCGCACTTCTCCGAGCAGGCTGTCGCGCACCTCCGAGAGGCGCAGCTCGGTGTCGTTCAGGGTCTGCTGCAACGACTGGCAGCCCTGCCACACCACCTCCCCCGCTTCGGTCAGGCTGAGGCGGCGGGTGGAGCGGTGCAGCAGGGGCAGGCCGAGCTGGCTCTCCAGTTGACTGATATGCTGGCTGACGGCGGACGGGGTCATGCCGAGGGCCTTGGCGGCGCCGGTCATGCTGCCCGCCTCCACCACGGCGGCGAAGATGGCGTAGCGTCTGAGCTGATCCATTATGAAGCCCTGCTTACAAGTGAATGCAATTTTAACTGGATTATTAAATCACACTCGGGGGCGTAGGATAGCCCCATTCCCACAGTGAAGGAGAATTCCCATGAAGATTGCCCTCATCGGTGCCAGCGGTTTTGTCGGTTCAGCCATCCTCCAGGAGGCCGTCAGCCGCGGTCATCAGGTCACCGCCATCGTGCGTGACGTGAGCAAGGTCGCCGCTCACCCGCAAGTCACCGCCGTGGCGGTGGACGCCCAGGACAGCCAGGCACTGGCCAGGGTGCTCAAGGGGCACGATCGGGTGATCAGTGCCTACAACCCGGGCTGGAGTGCCCCGGACATCTACGATCAGTACCTCAAGGGGGCCAGCGCCATCGTGGCCGCCGCCAACGACGCCGGGAGCTGGCTGGTGGTGGTCGGCGGTGCCGGCAGTCTGGAAATCGCCCCGGGCGTGCAGCTGGTGGACACCCCGGAGTTCCCGGCAGAGTGGAAGCAAGGGGCCCTCGCGGCCCGGGATGGTCTCACCGCCCTTCGCCGGGAAACCACCCTCGACTGGCGTTTCGTCTCCCCGCCCGTGTTCCTCGAACCCGGCGAGAAGCGCGGCGGTTACCGCCTTGGCACGGATCAGGTGCTGTTCAGCGGCGAGCAGCCCGCCGGGATCACGGTCGGCGATCTGGCGGACGGGGTGCTGAACGAGGCGCAAGCACCGGCTCACCTGCGCCAGCGTTTCACCCTGGGTTATTGAGGAAAGGCGCGCCAGCAACCCTTCCCATGACAGTCACACGGAGGGAGGCGGATGCCTCCTTCCGCCTTTTCTCTCCCGCGTCTATCCCGTCACGCCAATGTCGCTCTCGCCCGGTACGGCAGATCGCCGCCTGAGCCGCCCGTTGCTCGTTCCATTCGCTCAAGTCCGAATTCCATTTCGAATTTTGTATATAACTAAGAATATTTTGTTGCTTCCACCTTATAACCTCGGACAGTAGCATCACCCTCAACCCAAACGGCGCCACTCAAGAAGAGTGCGCCCCGGTTTCGCAACACCCCGCACGCCGGGGCACGCAGACCCCGTTCACGGAAAGTGAGGAGATGCCCATGACCACCCCATCATTGCCGATCATCGATCTCGCCGCCCTCAAGGGCACCCCGGCTGCACGCAGCCAGATGCTGGCGCAGCTTGGCCAGGCCGCCCGCGAAGTGGGCTTTTTCTATCTGGTGGGCCATGATCTGAGCGAATCGGCGCGCCAGGAGACCCTGGCGCTCGCCGCCCGCTTCTTCGCCCTGCCACTTGAAGAAAAACTGGCGGTGCAGATGGTCCACTCCCCCCACTTTCGCGGCTACAACCAGGTGGGGGCAGAGCTCACCCGGGCACGGCCGGATCTGCGGGAGCAGTTCGATATCATGAACGAGGCCCAGGCCCTGCCTGTGGCGCACATTCGTGAACCCTGGCAGCGCCTCATCGGCCCCAATCAGTGGCCCGCCGCCCTGCCCGAGATGAAAACACGTCTGCTGGCATGGCAGGATCGACTGAGCGACATCACCCTCACCCTGCTGGATGCTTTCGCAGAGGTGCTGGGGCAGCCCGCCGGCGTATTTGACGAGAGCATTCGCGGTGCCCCCTACCAGCACATGAAGCTCATTCACTACCCCGGACAACCGGAAGGCAGCAGTGGTCAGGGGGTAGGTGCCCACAAGGATCCCGGCTACCTGACGCTGGTGATGCAGGACGATCACTCCGGGCTCGAAGTGGAGACGGCGGATGGCTGGATCCCCGCGCCCCCCCCTGCCGGGCACCCTGGTGGTCAACATCGGCGAGCTGCTGGAGCTCGCGTCCGACGGCTACCTCAAGGCCACCCTGCACCGGGTGGTGAGCCCCCCTCCTGGGGTATCGCGCCTCTCCTGCGCCTTCTTCATAGCGGCAAGGCTGGATGCGACTGTGCCACTGCTTAGCCTCTCCCCCGAGCTGGCGGCGCTGGCCGAAGGACCCCAGAGCGATCCCGCCAACCCGCTCTTTTATCAGGTGGGGGAGAACGTGCTCAAGGGGAGGCTGCGCTCCCATCCGGATGTGGCGGCCCGCCACTATGCAGGCGAGCCGCAGCGCAAGCCAGCGCTAGTCTGACAACCCGCCACTCGACATTAAAAAAGGGGCGCGACGGCGCCCCGGAAAACACAAGCAGTCCGTCAACAACCTGGCAATGACGGAGTACAAAAATGAAATTCAAGACCATGAGCGTGCACAGCGGCCAGCGGATCGACCCCCAGACCGGTGCCCTCACCACCCCGCTCTACCAGAGCAGCACCTTCAGCTACTTCAACGCCCAGGCGGGCAAGGAGCGCTTCGCAGGTCAAGCCCCCGGCTTCATCTACAGCCGCTTTGGCAACCCCACCACCGCCGAGCTGGAGCAGAAGCTGGCAGCCCTCGAAGGTGCAGATGAGGCACTGGTGGTGGCCAGCGGCATGGCGGCGGTGAGTGCCATCATGTATGCCCTGGCCGACAGCGGTGATGAAGTGGCCTATATCGGCCCCCTCTACGGCGGCACCGATGCCTTCCTCAAGCAGACCTTCAGCCGCGCCGGCATCAAGATCACCGCCTACGAGAGCGATCAGGCGCTGCTGGCCAACATCCGCCCCGCCACCAAGGTGGTACTCTTTGAAACCCTTACCAACCCAACCCTCAAGGTGGTGGATCCGCGGGTGGTGGTGGAGGCGGCCCGCAAGGTGGGTGCCATCACGGTGTGTGACAACACCTTCCTCACCCCCTATCTGCTGCGCCCGCTCGAGCTTGGCATCGACATCGTCATGCACAGCGGCACCAAGTACCTGGGCGGCCACGGCGACATCATCGCCGGGGTGGTGGCGGGTCGTCATGAGCTGATGAAGTCGATTCGCACCGTGGCCCTCAAGCACATCGGCTCCCCCATCGGCCCCCAGGAGGCCTACCTGCTGCAACGGGGGGTCAAGACCCTTCCCCTGCGCATGGATGCCCACCTGCACAACGCCCAGAAGGTGGCCGAGTTCCTGGATGCCCACCCGGCAGTGAAGAAGGTGATCTACCCGGGCCTTTCCAGCCATCCGGGCCACGATGCCCTCGGCGCCTTCGCCAGCGGCTTTGGCGGCATGGTGAGCATCGAGCTGGAAGGCGGTTTTGAGCGCTGCGCTACCCTGCTCGACAACCTGCAACTCTTCGTGCAGGCGGTGAGCCTCGGCGATCTCGAGAGTCTCGCCTGCCATCCGGCCAGCACCACCCACGCCGCCATGGACGAGGCGAGCCGCCTCGCCGCCGGAGTCAATGACGATCTCATCCGCTTCAGCATCGGGGTGGAAGACGCCGACGATCTGATTGCCGATCTGGCCGCCGCCCTGGCCCTCCTCTGATATCCAGTAGCGATCCAGGGGAGTGACGCAATAAAAAAAGGGAAGGCAATGCCTTCCCTTTCTCTTTTCCGCCCGTCGCCCTCATCAGGCGTCGTGGTAATCCTGGCAGGCGCTCAGGGTGTTCTCCATCAGGCTGGCGACCGTCATGGGGCCCACGCCCCCCGGTACCGGCGTGATGAAGGCGGCGTGATTGCGCGCGGTCTCATACTCCACATCTCCCACCAGGGAGCCGTCCGCAAGGCGGTTGATGCCCACGTCGATCACCAGGGCACCGGGTTTGACCCACTCCCCCGGAATGAAGTTGGGCTTGCCCACCGCCACGACCAGCAAGTCGGCCCGGCGCACCTGGGTCTCCAGATCCTGGGTGAAGCGGTGACAGGTGGTGGTGGTGCAACCGGCCAGCAGCAGCTCCAGCGTCATGGGACGCCCCACGATGTTGGAAGCCCCGACCACCACCGCATGCAGACCGTGGGTCTTGACGCCGGTGGTCTCGATCAGGGTCATGATCCCCTTGGGTGTGCAGGGTCGCAGCGCCGGGATGCGCTGGGCCAGACGACCCACGTTGTAGGGATGGAAGCCATCAACGTCCTTGTCGGGACGAATGCGCTCCAGCACCTGGGTGGTATCGCAATGAGCCGGCAAGGGCAACTGCACCAGGATGCCGTCTACTTCCGGATCCTCGTTGAGCTGGTCGATCAGGGACAGCAGCTCTGCTTGTGTCGCCGTGGCGCTGAGGTCATAGGAGCGGGAAACAAATCCCACCTCTTCACAAGCGCGACGTTTGCTGCCCACATAGACTTGGGAGGCCGGATCCAGCCCCACCAGGATCACCGCCAGACCCGGTGCCCGTTTCCCCTGCGCCAACCGCTGTTGGACTTGCGCGGCGACCTGATTGCGAATCGTTTGCGCAACCTGTTTTCCATCAATGATTTTGGCAGACATCGTTCTTCACTCACCATGTGTTCAACTGCGGCGCATTGTCGCATTTTTTTGGCGCGGGTGTTAGCGGCTCTCGCAGGGAGGGCAATAAGTAGGCACTTGAATTTACTGGCGGAAAAAGTTGTTGACGCTGACTTTGGCGCTTGGGTATGATGCCCGCCCGTTGCCCAGTGGTGCCGCCGAAGGTATGCTGGATGGCGAATTTTCGGTGATTAGCGCAGCCCGGTAGCGCATCTGGTTTGGGACCAGAGGGTCAAAGGTTCGAATCCTTTATCACCGACCAGGTTCATCGGGAAATCCCCGGATTTCTTGATACAACGCGCCCTTAGCTCAGTCGGATAGAGCAACGGCCTTCTAAGCCGTGGGTCGCAGGTTCGAATCCTGCAGGGCGCGCCATTTAGAATGTGTTTTAAATCATTGAGTTATTGACGAAGAGTGTGACTTATCGTCCATTCGGCAGATTATCTCAAGATGACCTTGGCCACGCCTTGGCAGACACAAAATGGCGATGATTTCAGTGGTGGCTGTAGCTCAGTTGGTAGAGTCCCGGATTGTGATTCCGGTTGTCGTGGGTTCGAGCCCCATCAGCCACCCCATTATTTCTCTGTTGTTGCTATCTGTTGCGAAAGAAATGAAAGGCTTGAATATGGACGGCAACTCATCAGCAAGGCAGACTTCGCGCAATTTATGCGCGGCGATAAACCGGCCCGCGCCGGTTTTTTGTTTTAGCGAATCAATTAACGCCCATGGAGGCGGCCTATGTCTCTTCGTCATCCGGGTCGCAAGCAGCCCGCTCGCCAGCCCTCCCCCGCGACGGGCAACCCCGCCCTCGATCTCTTCCACCGCAACTGGCAAGCGCTCGAAAAGCTACAGGCAAAGATCGACAAGCAAGCCCTCAACGGCCGCGATATCTATCAGCGTTTCACCAGCGAAATAGAACCCCTTGAGCGTCAACAGTGCGAGCTCATCTTTGCCCTCGCCAAGCGCCTGGTCGACTTTACGGCTCGCAAGAGCTTTACCCAGTGGCAACGGGAGACCTTGCACCACTGGATCCACGATCTCATCAACTATCTCGAGTCCAATCCGTTTCGTGGCGAGATGGATTTGGCCCCCCTCTATCACCAAATCCAAACCAATACCGCCCTGCACATGGATGACGAACAGCTCGACTATCAGTGTGATGAACTTACCCATATGCTGATGGAGACTTGTGGTCACTGCCCCGAAGACATCGACACCTTGCGCGATATGGTCAAAAACCCCGATCTGTTGCACGAGTACCTGATAAACGCGGCGAAGCAGAAAATGGCCAACGGGAGTGACACCGCTGGTGAGGAAGAGGATGCCCTCTTCGACGATGATGAGTTGTTCGCCGATGAGTCCCCCTTCGGCGCTGAGCAGCAAGATGCTTTTGCCCACACGCGCACCCGTCGTGAGCAAGAGGAAGAGACGCGCATCGAACAGTTGTTCAGCAAATCCAGCCTCAAGCAGCTCTATCGCAAGCTCGCCCTGGCGCTGCACCCGGATCGGGAACCCGACCCCGCCATGCAGGCGGAAAAGACCCGCATCATGGGCCAACTCAGTCAGGCTTGGGAAAACAAAGAGATGTTCACCCTGTTGCAGCTGGCCCACGCCCACCTACCCGAGTTCGATAACCTGCTCAGTGACGAGAACCTTGCTTACCTCAACCCGATGCTGAAACGCCAGCTACGCGAGCTCGAAGTCAGCTACTACGGCGGGCAAGACGGGCTAATGGGCGCGGTGCTGCACAAATTCAAGCAATCATCCAAGAAAAAGACCGAGCAGGCCTTTGCCGAACATCGGGACTATTTGCTGCGTGATATCGACCACCTGACTGCCCAGCTGGCCGAGATCACCACCCTGCAGACCCTCAAACCCTATCTGGCGGCCCGCTGGGATCAGCAGCAAATGAGGTGGGATGAGGAAGAGGACGATATGGAATGGCTGTTTAGGTAACGGCCAGCGGTGACCGACCATCTCATCAATCAATCAAGGCGCCACTGGCGCCTTGATTGTTTTCACACTGCTGGTTTTTACACTGATCGTGCTATCGGATAGCCAGCCTTAAATCAGGGTCACCTGACGCGCTTTGGCATCAGGCGCCAGCGCCTGTTCCTCATCATGGATAGTTGTGAAGGGCTCAGGGGAAATGGCGGCTGCCGATGCGATTTTGCGCTGCTGATATTGGGCCAGACGCAAGTCCAGCAGCTCTTGCACCATGCGATGCAGAGGATCGATATCCTCCTCACTCACCGCGAAGCGTGGGCAGAAGCGATCCTCCCTTACCTCGAACCAGTACTCCCCCTTGGCGCCTGGATTGCCGCCACTGCTGAACTTGATCGGATTGCTCTTCCAGTAACTGAGCCAAGCCGGGCTGTCGGCGCTCAGGGCTTGCTGCTTGGCCGGCAGATCGAGACGGGCCAGCTCGGGATGCCGCTCGAACAGGTAACGGGAGTGGCTGGCCAGCGCTGCCAAGGTGGGTGGCTCACGCAGACCGTCGAGTTCGAGCAAGGCCAATAGCAGGATCAACTTGAAGCTCTTGTTGAGCGCGGTGTTCTCCACCCCCGCACGCAGAAAGTCGCCGTGCCGGTTCAGCACGCGCAGCTCCTCCTCCCCCAGATCGCCCGCTTGGGCGAGCAGCTCAAACCAGCCCCCCTGTTTTTGGGTATCGAAACGCAGTTGCTCACCCAGCCGGGCAACCCAGGTTTGCCGCGCAGTGGGACGATAACCGAGGTACTCCTTGAGGATCTGATAGGTCTCAAGCAGAGTCGGTTGCTGCTGCCTTTTTAACAGCGCTAGCAACGGAAGCAGCTTGGGATCCAGATTGATAAAACAACCTGCCGCCAGCGTCATCGCCCTGTTTGCGTGCGTTGGCGAGTAGGTCAATTGCGTTTGCAGCAGCTGAGGCTTGTAGAGACACGCCTTGTGATTGCCCACCAGATCGATCACCACCAGGCGTTCTTTGCCTTGATAGAGGAGCAAGCCCCGCCCCAACTGTTGCAGGAACACGATGCGCGACTCGGTGGGACGCAGCATCAGCACGGTATCAATGGCGGGCAAGTCGGTGCCTTCGTTGAACAAATCTACCGAGAAGATGATATCGAGCTCGGCGGCGGCCAATTGCTCCTGGGCGGCTTGTCGCCCCTGACGGGAGCCCGCATAGACGGCTACCGCCCGCACTCCGGCTTGCTGGAAGACGCTGGCCATAAAATCGGCATGACGGGTCGAGATGCAGAAGGCCAGCGTGCGCAGCTGGCGTAAACGTCGCCACTGGCTAAGGGCGTGCTGAGCCCGCTTCTGACTGGCGAAGGCACTCTCCAGCGCATGGGGGTCAAACTGACCGTTGCGCCAAGGCAGCGCGGCATAGTCGATAGTGTCATCCAAAATGCCGTGATAGGTGAGCGGCACCAGCATCTTTTGCTCAATGGCGAGCGCCAGCCCCCGTTCAAAGACGAGATTGTTGTCGCACAGCGCCAGAATATCGGCCTGATCGGTGCGGTCAGGGGTCGCGGTCAGCCCGAGCAGGAAGCGGGGCTTGAAGTGGTTTAGCAAGCGCCGGTAGGAGGGTGAGGCGGCATGATGAAACTCATCGACCACCACGTAATCGAAGTGATCCGGTGCAAAGCGCAGCAGATGCCGACTCTTGCCCAGCGTCTGGATGGAGGCAAACAACCAGTCGGCCTCATCCTGCTGCTGACCGTGATAGAGGCCAGAATTTGCCTGCGGCGCCATGTGCAAGAAGGTCTGGCGCGCTTGGGTCAGGATCTCCTCCCGATGGGCAACAAACAGCAGGCGGGCCGCCTGCATCTGGCGCACATCAAAAGCCGCGAGCCAAGTCTTACCAAGGCCGGTCGCCATGACCACCACGCCCCGTTTATGCCCCTGTGCCCGCGCGGCTTGCAGCGCCATCAGCGCCTCTTGCTGCACGCTGTTGGGGATGGGGGCTTCACGCAGCTGCTCGGCGCTGCTGCGATGATCCCCGGTGAGCACCCGCAACTCCCGCAGCGCGCTCTGCCGATAGCGAGCGAGGTAGCCATCTATCCAGTCGTGGGTAAGGAGCACGACCCGCGCGTCTTGCGCCAGCCGCTCGATTTGAGCCGCGAGCTGACGCAGGCTGTGATGCGGCTCGCTGGGTCCGCTCGGCTCAGCCCTGAGCGACCAGTTCCACTCCAGCGACTCGGTAAGGGCGGCGGCAGAGATATTGCTGGAGCCGAGAAACGCCTGACCACCGAGCACCGCTGGCGACCCTTCCTGGCCAACTTGCTGGCCTAGGTACTGGGCTGCGTGCTGGACAAACAGATAGGACTTGAGGTGAAAACCGCGATTGCCCTGACTCTGGTAGATCAGCACGCAAGAGCGAGCGGGATCAAATTTGAGCAACTCGCGCAGCGCCACCGGCTGGGTCACCTCCAGATAGTCCGAGGTGATCACCCGAAGCCGTGCTCCTCGCGCCAGCGCCTCGTGCAGGGCACCGCGCAACAACACCAGCCCGCTTTGGCGAATAAAGGAGACACACAACTCAATGCGGCTACCCTCGCCACAACGGGCGATGGCGTCCAGCAGATGTGGCAACAGGGGATCGTTGAACTCCGGATCCCCCGCCTCTCCCCCGCTGATGAGCACGGGTGCACTCATGACCCGACCTTGCGCACGATGGCGTTAAGCCAACACTCCTGCTCGCGGCCGGGGCGTCGATCCGCAGTCTGCCAGATCTCGACCTCGCTCAGCGGCAACGGCGTTATCAGGGCTTGCAGCCCCGCCTCATCCAACTGGGTGAAGGCTCGGCCATCGCGCTCGGTCTCGTCTACCCCATATTTGAACGAGCAATAGAGCAGACCACCGTCGGCGAGTTGCTGGCACAGATGGACCATTACGGCATCCAATTCGGCACGGGGAACATGCAGCAGACTGGCACAGGCCCAGATGGCATCGACCGGCGCGGGAGCCACGAACTGATCGAAACGGCACAGTTGCACCGGCTGACCAAGCAGGCGCTCGGCGCGCAGGGCCAGCTCCGCGCTGGCATCGAACGCAGTGACCTGAAAGCCCTGCTCTCGGAAGTAGAGACTGTCCCGACCAGAGCCGCAGCCCGCATCGACGATATGAGCGCCGGGAGCGAGCAGAGGCAGGAAGCGCTGGTAAAGCGGCTGCATATCGACCGACAGCGTGCCTTCGACGAAGCTATCGGCGTGTTGGTTGTAGTAATCGATAGACATAGTAAACAGGCACCTAGGGAAGGTGCGAACAAGTCCCTGATATGCTTAACCATCCCCTCGTATGAGCGAGGTGTGGCGCGGCTTCTGAGGTATGATCGCCATCCTTGACCAGCTAATACCCGACAGATAATCGCCATGTTTAACCACGA
>NZ_JAPDBQ010000123.1:0-12934 GCF_027705325.1 Aeromonas sp. QDB18 | reverse complement strand
GGCGATAAAATCAGATCACAATCGAAGCCATTTTTATATCTATTTCAATTGGTTGCTGCTAAAGATCCTGTACATGAACATTTGCCATCATCACAGAATGAGCGATTACTCGACGAAACTTGATTTGCTTTGCGCAAAACGCGCTCGTTGCGCCAGACACTATGTGCATAACATACTGATATTTCATTAAATTCAGGTGAGGTGTAATACGTCAATTGGGGATACACACATATCTGTGTTTCTCCCTCCTCGCCGATGACAAAAAAACAAGCCTCCCAGCCACGGGCCGGGGATACTTGTTTTGGGGATGGGTGGTGAGAGGGACACCTGAAACAGACGAAGGATGGACTAACCTACTGAGCCGCTGACCGGTTTCGAGTTGGGTTAGTCCATGACTCCTTGCCCTGCATGGAAAGGTAAACTCGGCAGCACCACTGCCAGTGCCGAACCGCCGCTGGTTCCTGTTCCTCTCCTGTCCGGTGCGACGGTTACGCAGCCACTGAGACGGTAAACACGCCCATCTGGTAATAACTGACGAAGTTCGACTCCCACATCGTATAGAGCTCCCTGGCCGACGCAGGCCCCATCTGGCCGTAGCGGATCAGGTAGTATTCTTCGCTCAACAAGTTGAAGTCGATCTCTTTGACCAGCTCAGCCATCTCCTCAGGCCCCTGATAGCTAAAGTCCGTCACGTAATCGAATTGCCACCGGTCTCTACGCTTGAGCAGCCGAATTTCCACCGGATGAAACCCGCCACGAACCGGGCCGTAGTCCGGGTCTCGGAAGTTGAAGACCAGACTGGATTTTCCCTTCAGCACCATTCCAGATCTAACCAGTTCCTGATCCAGAATACTCATCAATGCCTGACTGACAGGCAGAGCAAAATCGCCCGCAAATGGGATCGTCATAATCACCTCAGATTGATTGTTTAGGGGGGCTCACCCTTGGACAGGTGAGCACTATGCAGGGGTTATTCGATGGTGGGTGCTACGGTGCAGAGCTCATTGGTTAGCGAACCCAAGCGCTCAAGGTAATCAGGCACCAGTTCATGCAGCATCGGATTGCCGTCAGCCTTCTGGATCAACTTCAGTCCGTCCGAGCGCAGAATGGCTGATAAGAATCCGGCATTGTTGGCGCTGCCCCCTTTAAACAGTCGCTTCATGACGCTGGATTTAAACGGCTTGTCTGCGGGCAAGGAACGCAACACATCGTCAATCACCGACAGCGCAATCCACTCCTTGCTATGCAGACCCCCACCCTGATTACCGGTGATTTTCAGGAACAGCTCGCCAGTGTCTTCATGACGACCGATGGCATAGAAAATCAGCCCTTCTGATCGGGTGCTGAGTTTCTCGGCGGTATGGTTGAGCAAGGTGTGTATGGGTGCAGGGCCGCCGGGCACGGAGTCTGCGGTGTCGCCGGGTCCAGGCCTGGCCTTGTCGGCGTCAGCCGCAAGGGCTGGCGAAAGAGGCTCGGCGCAGCCGCTTGCTCCGGATGTGAGTGGGCTCTCTTCGGCGGGCGTGGTGCTGGCAGGTTTAGGGGTCTCTTCAACGCGGTTTTTACGGGGTCTTGTCATGATAGTTTCCTTACAACGTCATTAGATAACCGGAGATTGCGATCTCCAGTTCATCGCTAGATGGGTCATAGATAAAGGGTCATAGAAAACGCGATAGCGTGACAGGACCGGCTCCATCACTGTCACAGTGATCTCATTCGGTCTTTCGCGGATTGACGGTGGTGTGACTTAACCGGCAGTGCGGCTAATGCCGAGGTGATGACCGATAAATCATCCAGATAACCGGCAAATGGAATGGGATCTGGTACCACGTCGAACGGATTTACCAGATAAGCCAGCGCACCGATGATGAGCGCATAGCACCAGACCGGCAGATCGCCATCCGTGAGCAGGACATACAAGAACACGGCCTTTTCCAACAGCTCCTTAATCCCCTTGATCTCTTTTAACTTGCGCATGATGTCGCTATGGCTGGGATTACTCATGGTTCATCGCCTCCAGGGTGGTGTTCAGCGGTGCATCTGAGTGGATCAGCAGGTAAATCCCCGCCCCCTCATCGTTGAGGATGGCCAGCAGCAGACGCCAATCTTCGGATATGGAGAGTTCTTGCTCCGGGTAACGCAAACCGAACATCACCTGATTCTGGGTATGCTGTGGCATGGCCTGGAACTCACTCACCGAGTCCGTCATCTCGATAATGACCAGACTACAACCGGTCGTGTCCCAGAATCCCCTCGCCTCCTCTACTGATGAAAAGGGCTCGATAATTTGCTCCATGACCATTGGGTAAATGTCCGGGTAGGCCGCGAGCAGGGTTGCCTCCGGCCATTCCATACAAGTTTTCATCGTGTTTCTCTCCAACAAAAAGGCCCTTAAGCTCAGATGAACTTAAGGGCCTGGGAACTGTGACATGTGGACCAACAGCCGATGTGACAGCGCTGTCTGGTTATTAATATCTGTTTATAAACAATACCTTTTCGGTCACTCTGCCTGGATCATCGACGAGAGACCTTCGCTGATATTGCGACTGCGCTCAGAAGTCAGCTTTGCATACCGCTGGGAGGATTGAATGCTGGCATGGGCCAGTTGCGCCTTGACGTCATACAGGCTGTATTGACCGGAAGAGACCAAGGCACTGGCGACAGAATGGCGAGCCGTATGGAAGCAGACCTCATCAAGGTTTTCGATACCGGCTTTCTGCAACACCCTCTCATAGGCGCATCTTGGTTCACCGATGGGCTTGCCCTGACAGCGAATATGCTGGCTCGCGAACACATAGGAATTACCGGCTATTCTGGGGAGCTTCTCCAGAATATCGATAGCCAATGTGCTCAGGTAAATGATCCGGCTCTTGCCATTCTTGGTCAGGGGTACGAACAGCGTCTTATCCTCCCAGTTCACATGTTCCCATTTAGCGAGTAACACCTCTGATTTTCTTGCCCCCGTCAGATAGAGCATCGCGATGAAGCTGCCTGCGGCTTGATTACGATCCTGCAATGCCACCTCAATGACCCGTTTCATCTCTTCAATCGATAGGAAGCGCGTTCTGGCATTGTCCTCCTTCAACAGCTTGATCTTGGCCGCCTCGTTGGTGTCCAGAATGCCCCAGCGCACCGCATAGCTGCCCATGGTCTTTAACTGGGCCAATACCCTGTTGGCGGTACTCGGTGCGTAGGCCGTCTGCTGAGGGTTGTTGGGGTGAACCATCTCCGATTGCAACTGCAGGACATCCATCGCCTTGAGTTGCCGGTAACGCATGGCCCCAAAGCGTGGCTCGATATTGTGTTTAAACCGCTGAATGTCGCTGTTGATCGACCGTTTACCGATGGTCTTGAGGTGTGGCAAAAAGGTCTGCCAGAAGAACTCCGAAAGGGTGGGCTCGGTTTTGTAGCTATCCCGCTCTGCTACCGGGTCGATGCCTTCTGCCAGCATCGCCTTGTACTTGCGGGCAATGGTCCTGGCTTGGCTCACATCGATATCGCCGAATCGTCCCAAAGCGATGCTGCGCTTCTTGCCCTGGAGGGTATAGCGCAGTAGGAAACGCTTACTGCCCTGGCTTTTTCCTGACAAGAGTTTTAAGCCAATGACCTCTGTATCGGAGAACTCCAGTTCAGTAGCGCCTGCGTCTCGTAGTTGTGCGGGCAAAGCCTTGATGGCTGCATTGGTAAAGCGAAATTTGGTCTGCATAGATACCTCCGATGATGGGTTAGATCATGGGATTAATATCTGTTTCAAAGGTGATTCAATGCGGGTTTAGGAGGTGGTGAAGAGGAAGGAGTAACGGTGAGCGGCACTTGCTTCAGCACCAGAGACAGACCCCGGAAAAGTCCGGAGCAGTAGCCTACCAAACGTCCTTGGCTATGTTGGAAGACTGAGCAGGTTGTTCGCAGCGAGTCGCAGGAAGTAGTAAGTCGCTTAGACAAGAAATGGACAAGAAAGGAAAAGTGAGAGAGTGGAAACGCTGGGGAGCAGAAACAAAAACGACGCAATGAAGCGTCGTATCTGTTTAATCTGTAAGGCTTTTTTCTTCAATTTTAATGGTGCCTGAGGCCGGAATCGAACCGGCACGACGCGAACGTCGAGGGATTTTAAATCCCTTGTGTCTACCGATTTCACCACTCAGGCACCGCAATCGGTATCAAGTCCGCGGGCGGGCTTGTCAATATGGAGGCACGTTCCGGAGTCGAACCGGACTAAACGGATTTGCAATCCGCTGCATAACCGCTTTGCTAACGCGCCATGCAGACAAGGCATTGCCTTGAGAGTGATGTCCATGGTTGGTGCCATGGAGTATTGGAGCGGGAAACGAGACTCGAACTCGCGACCCCGACCTTGGCAAGGTCGTGCTCTACCAACTGAGCTATTCCCGCATCGGTCTGGCTGACTGCCTGACTGTGAGAACGCATTCTAGCGATGTTCCCCGCCCAGTCAACCAAAAACATTTAATACGCTGATCGTTCGGGTGTTTTTTACCCTTGTCCCACACTTTTGGCGCTCATGGCCGTTTCTCGGCGCCAGTGGCAGAGAAACGGCCATCTTCCCGTCGGGACTAGAACCGGGAGTGGTAGCTGAGATCGCCCCAGGCAGCCTTCATGTACTGGAACATGGACCAGAAGGTGAGCACGGTGGCCACGTAGAGCAGCACATAGGCGAGCCACACCATCCAGATGTCGTACTGCCAGATGAGACCGGTGAGCGACACCATCTGGATCATGGTCTTCCATTTGCCAATCCAGCTGACCGCCACCGAGGAGCGCTTGCCAAGCTCGGCCATCCATTCACGCAGGGCGGAGATGATGATCTCCCGGCCAATCATGGTCATGGCGGGGATGGTGACCCAGACGGTGTTGTAGTGCTCGACGATGACCACCAGGGCCGCCGCCACCATGATCTTGTCGGCCACCGGATCGAGGAAGGCGCCAAAGGCGGTGGACTGGTTCAGCTTGCGGGCAAGATAGCCGTCAAACCAGTCGGTTGCGGCCGCCAGGATGAAGACGATGGCCGCCGCCATGTAGGACCACTGATAGGGAAGGTAGAACAGGATGACGAAGACGGGGATGAGCAAAATCCGAAAGAACGTCAGCAGGTTAGGAATATTTGTCATTATTTTCAGCCACTTCTTGTATGCCGCTACATGGTAGCCCCAAGCCGATCGCGGATGCAACCGAACTGGCGCCCGCCTTGGTCCATTAATCCATCAATAACCTCAGGATGCCGGTCATTATGGCATTTGGGAGCCCCCTGCGTCACGGCTCTTGTGCGCAGGCGGCACGCCCTGATGCCCCCTGGCGTGACCTCCTTCACACCAAAGGCAACGCTAGAGCGAGTGCAATGCGTCGTGGATGGACTGGGCCAGCTCCTGGCTGATGCCGGGCACCTTGGCGAGCTCGTCCACCCCGGCTTTTTTCACCTCCTGCAAACCCCCCAGGTATTTGAGCAGCGCCTGCCGCCGTTTCGGCCCCACCCCGGGAATCTCTTCCAGGGTACTGGTGGTGCGGGCCTTTGCCCGCCTGGCCCGGTGGCCCGTGATGGCAAAGCGGTGGGATTCGTCGCGAATGTGCTGAATCAGGTGCAAAGCGGGCATGTCCGCCGGCAAATGCAGCTCTTCGTGGCTGTCCCCCAGGATCAGGGTTTCCAACCCCGCCTTGCGGGTCACCCCCTTGGCGATGCCCACCAGCAGCGGGTATTTGCCACCGAGAAACTCCAGCTGGCGTGCCAGGATCTCCTCCGCGCGGCGCAACTGGCCGAGACCGCCGTCGATGAAGAGCACATCCGGCACCTTGTCCGGCTCCTGCTGCTTGCCAAAGCGACGCTCCAGCGCCTGCTCCATGGCGGCGTAGTCATCCCCGCCGGTGATACCGTCGATGTTGAAGCGGCGGTATTCCGAGGAGAGCGGCCCCTCCCGGTTGAACACCACGCAGGAGGCCACGGTGCGCTCCCCCATGGTGTGGGAGATATCGAAGCACTCCATGCGGGCGATGGGGCTCTCGAGCTCCAGCAGCTCCTCCAGCTGATCGTAACGGGCGGTGATGGTGCTCTTGTGGGCGAGGCGCGAGCGCAGCGCGGTCTGGGCGTTGATGGAGGCGAGCTTGATGAAGCGGGCCCGCTCGCTGCGCGTCCGGCTCACCACCCGCACCTTGTAGCCGGCGGTCTGGCTCAGGGTGTCGGCGATGACGCTCTCATCCTCCAGCGCCACGTCCAGCAGCACCTCGCTCGGGATCTGCCGTCCCCCCTGTCCCGACAGATAGAACTGCAGCAGGAAGGATTGCACCACCTCGTCAAGCGGGGTATCGGCCGGCACTTTCGGGAAGTAGCTGCGCGATCCCAGCACCTTGCCCTGGCGGATGAAGAGCACGTGGATGCAGGCGGTCCCCTGCTCGAAGGCCACCCCCACCACGTCGAGCTCGTCCAGCACGTTGCCGCTCACCGACTGCTGCTCGGTGACCCGGCGCAGGGCCTGGATCTGATCCCGGTAGCGGGCCGCCTCCTCGAAGCGCAGATCGCCGCTGGCGGACTCCATCTTGCCCACCAGTTCGCCGATCACCTGCTGGTTCTTGCCCGCGAGGAACAGCTTGGCCAGCGCCACCTGCTGGGCATACTCGGCCTCGCTCACCAGCCCCGCCACGCAGGGGCCGGCGCAGCGCTTGAGCTGGTAGAGCAGGCAGGGGCGGGTACGGTTGGCATAGACGGCATCCTCGCACTGACGCACCGGGAAGATCTTCTGCATCAGGTGCAGGCTCTCGCGTACCGCGCCGCCGGAGGGGTAAGGGCCGAAATACTCCCCCTTCACCTTGCGGGCGCCGCGATGGACGCCGATGCGCGGGTGCCGATGGTCGGTGATGATGATCCAGGGGTAGGACTTGTCATCCCGCAGCAGCACGTTGTAGCGGGGTTGGTACTGCTTGATGAGGTTGTGCTCGAGGATCAGCGCCTCGGTCTCGGTGTGGGTGACCGTTACCTGCACATCGGCAATCTGGCGCACCAGGGTGCGGGTCTTGATGCTGTCGACATTGGCCCGAAAGTAGGAGGCGAGCCGTTTCTTGAGATCCTTGGCCTTGCCCACGTAGATGACGGTGCCGCCGCTGTCGTACATGCGGTAGACACCGCTCTGGTGGGTGACGGCGCTCAGAAACGCCTTGCTGTCAAAATGGGGCTCGGGAGAGAGGGTCATCGGCAACTCGACTCAACGGATGAATGCAAAAAGACGGGGAGAGCATACTGCCCACAACCTGCAAAAAGCAAAAGGCGGCCGGTGCCGCCTTTGGTGTCCACACGCCCCCGTTACAGGGTATCGGCATCCAGCATGCCGTAACGAATGGCCAGATGGGTCAGCTCCACGTCACCGTTGATCCCCAGCTTGCTGAACAGGCGATAGCGGTAGCTATTGACCGTCTTCGGGCTCAGGTTGAGCTGCTCGGATATGTCGGTCACCTTCTGCCCCTTGGTGATCATCATCATGATCTGCAGCTCCCGCTCGGAGAGGGACTTGAAGGGGTTCTCGTCGGCGGAGGCGAACTGGCTCAGGGCCATCTGCTGGGCGATCTCCGGGGAGATGTAGCGCTGACCGGAGTGAACCAGGCGAATGGCGTGGATCATCTCGTCCGGCGCGGCCCCCTTGGTGAGGTACCCGGCGGCGCCCGCCTGCATCACCTTGGTGGGGAACGGATTTTCTGAATGAATGGTCAGCACTATGATGCGTACATCGGGGCGGATCCGCAGGATCTTGCGGGTCGCTTCCAGACCGCCGATGCCCGGCATGTTCATGTCCATCAGGATCACATCGGGGTGATGTTGCCGACAGAAGGCCACTGCGGTTTCCCCGCTCTGCGCCTCGCCCACCACCTTGATCCCGCGGACGTCTTCCAAAATGCGTCTTATCCCTGTACGCACCAACTCATGATCATCGACCAGGAATACATTAATCACCCAAACACCCCGTTTTTTATCTCGTTATATGCCAGTTAGGGTTAACACGGCGTCTTGCATCATAACCAAACTCGATGATTTGGCAAACCATGGGCGGGAAAAGTTTGAAATTGCTCGTAAAATCCTTTTTAAATCAAATTATTATACAAAGAATCAATTAAAAAACGGCGCCCTGGGGCGCCGTGTTGCATCAAAGCCGTTCCGCCAGCCTCAACCGGCCAGCAGCGCTCGCACCTTGTCGAGATCGGCCTGGGTGTCCACCCCCACCGGCGGGGCTTGCAGCGCCTGGGCCACGTGGATCTTCTCCCCGTACCAGAGCACCCGCAGCTGCTCCAGGGCTTCGACCTGCTCGAGCACGCTCGGCGCCCAGTCCACGTAACGCTGGATGAAGCCTGCGCGATAGGCGTAGATGCCGATGTGGCGCTGGTAGTGATCGCCAATCTGCTCGCGGCTCCCCGCAACGCGATCGCTGGCCGCAAAGCGGTCCCGATCCCAGGGGATGCTGGCGCGACTGAAATAGAGGGCATACCCCTCCCGGTCGGTCACCACCTTGACGGCATTGGGATTGAACGCCTCTTCGGCATCCCTGATCGGCACCGACAGCGTCGCCATGGGCGCGCTGGCCGCGGCCAGGTTGTCCGCCACCTGGCGGATGATGACGGGGGGAATGAGGGGCTCGTCCCCCTGCACGTTGACGATGATGGTGTCGGCGGCAAAGCCGTAGTGACGGCACACCTCGGCCAGACGCTCGGTGCCGGACTGGTGATCCGGTGAGGTCATGCACACCTCGAACCCGGCAGCGGCGGCAAAGGGAGCCAGAGTCTGCTGGACCCGCTCATCATCGGTGGCGACGATCACCCGATCGGCGCCCGATTGCAGGGCCTTCTCCACCACGTGCTGCACCATGGGCTTGCCGTGAATGTCGGCCAGCGGCTTGCCCGGCAGCCGGGTGGAGGCGTAACGGGCAGGAATGACGACGACGAAACTCATGGCTTCAGCTCTTCCAGCGCCAGGTGACGGGCCCGGTTCTCCAGCAGCACCGGGATCCCCTCCTCCAGGGGATAGGCCAGTCTGTCGAAGCGGCAGATGAGCTCCTGAGGGCCCTCGGCGTGCGCTTGATAGTGCAGTTTCCCCTTGCAGACCGGGCAGGCGATGATGTCGAGCAGTTTAATATCCAGTGCCACAACGAAACTCCTTTAACGATTTCCCACAGGCGATCTTGCCTGGCATGTCAATGTGCAGGGCCAGCCCCCGAGTCCGGGCACTGGCCGTCTGTTCCAATCCGGTGGCGCCCCGTCAGGGCGCCTGGTGCTTGTCCCCCCCGGGCTGCGGGCCCAGGGTGCGCAGCAGCGCCTCCCCCAGGGCATCGGGCAGCTCGGCGCTGACCGGCAGATACCACCAGTTGTCCGGGGCGAAGGGGCGGCACTTGACCGCATCCTTCTCGGTCATCAGCAAGGGGCGCTGGCCGAAGCGGGCCAGCAGCTCGGCAGCGTCGAACGCCTGGTGATCCCCGTAGCCGACGCTCTGCACCAACTCGTAACCAAGGGCGGTCAAGGTGGCGAAGAAACGGGGGGGATGGCCGATGCCCGCCAGGGCATCCACCGGCCCCGAGAGGGGGGCCGTGAGAGGCGCATCGTCGCACACCCGGCGCAGGGTATCCGGCACCAGGCGCATGGCGTACTCGCCACGGGCGGGTTCGCCGCCGTTGCAGATGATGGCGTCCACCCGCTTGAGGCGGGTCGTGGGCTCGCGCAGCGGCCCCATGGGCAGCAGACAGCCATTGCCAAAGCGGCGCGCACCGTCCACTACCACCAGTTCAATGTCACGGGCCAGGGCATAGTGCTGCAGGCCGTCGTCGGTGACGATGATGTCCACCTCACCGCTTTGCTCCAGCAACCGCACCGCATCGGCCCGTCTGGGGGCCACCGCCACGGGGCAGCCGCAGCGCCTTGCGATGAGCACGGGCTCATCCCCGGCCTCGGCCGGGGTACTGCTCTCATCCAGTCGATAGGGGTAATGGGGCGCCTTGCCGCCATAGCCGCGGCTGACCACGCCGGGGCGCCAGCCCCGGGCCTGGAGTTGTTCCACCAGCCAGACCACCACCGGGGTCTTGCCGTTGCCCCCCACCGAGAGATTGCCCACCACCACCACCGGCAGGGTGGCCCGATAGGCGCTGAGCCAGCCCCGGCGATACCCCAGACGGCGGACGCCGCTGATCAGGCCAAACAGCAGGGCGAAGGGGGCCAGCCCCCAGCGCCAGAGGCTGTTCCCGTACCAGAGTCTGGCCAGCATCAGCCCTTGTTACCCGTGGCTGTATTACCAAACTGAATGGCCCGCAGCTGGGCATAAGTACCATGCATGTCCATCAGGGTTTGGTGGTTGCCGCGCTCGACGATGTGTCCCTCGTCGATCACCAGGATCTCGTCCGCCTTCTCGATGGTGGAGAGGCGGTGGGCGATCACGAGGGAAGTGCGCGCCTTGCAGAGCTCGTCGATGGCCGCCTGGATGTGGCGCTCGGACTCGGTGTCCAGGGCCGAGGTGGCCTCGTCCAGCAGCAACACCGGAGAGTCCCGCAGCAGGGCGCGGGCGATGGCGATGCGCTGGCGCTGGCCGCCGGAGAGGGAGGCGCCGTTCTCGCCGATGACGGTGTCATAGCCTTCCGGCATCTTGCTGACGAAGTCGTCCGCATGGGCGATGCGGGCCGCCTGCTTGATCTCGTCGCGGCTGTACTTCTCTTCCGCCGCGTAGGCGATGTTGTTGGCCACCGAGTCGTTGAAGAGGTGCACGTGCTGGGAGACCAGGGCGTATTGCTTGCGCAGCTCGCTCAGGCGGTATTCGCGGATGTTGACGCCATCCAGCAGAATTTCCCCCTCTTCGATGTCATAGAAGCGGGTCAGAAGGCTCGCGATGGTGCTCTTGCCGGAGCCGGAACGACCCACCAGGGCCACCGATTTGCCCGCCTCCACCTTGAAGCTGATGTTGCGCAGCGCCGGTGTCTCCTTGGTCGGGTAGGTGAAGGTGACGTTGCGAAACTCGATTTCACCTCGGGCACGTTCCAGGGTGCGGGTGCCGGTGTCCTGCTCCGGGGTGGAGTCCAGCAGACCGAACAGGCTCTGGCAGGCGGTGATGCCGCGCTGGAACTGGTTGTTCACGTCGGTCAGGCTTTTCAGCGGCTTGAGCAGCATCATCATGGAAGTGACCATGACGGTGAAGGTGCCCGCGGTCAGGGTCGCCTTGACGCTGTCGATGGTGGCGACATAGAGGAAGACCGCAAGGGCCACGGAGGCCACCATCTGGACGATGGGGCTGCCGATGGCGTCGGCGGCGACCATCTTCATGGTCTGCTGGCGCATCCGGTTGCTCACCTGGTAGAAGCGCTTGTCCTCCACCTCCTGGCCCCCGAACATCAGCACCTCTTTGTGCCCCTTGAGCATCTGCTCGGTGGAGGTGGTGATGTCACCCACTGCCTGCTGGATGTGGCGGCTTATCTTGCGAAAACGTCGGCTGATGATGCTGATGAGGATCCCGACCAGGGGCCCCACCACCAGGAAGATCACCGACAACTGCCAGGAGTGCCAGAACATCAGGCCCAGCAGGCCGATGACGGTGGCCCCTTCCCGCACCAGGGAGACCAGGGTCGAGCTCGCGGCGGACGACACCTGACCGGCGTCATAGGTCACCTTGGAGAGCAGGTTGCCGGTGTTCTGGCGGTCGAAGAAGCTCATGGGCATGGCCATCAGGTGGCTGAACACCTGCTGCTGCAGGCGCATCACCACGTGGTTGCCGACCCAGGCCATGCAGTAGTTGGAGAGGAAGGCGGCGCAGCCGCGCAGAGCCACGATGCCGAGGACGAAGAAGGGCATCCACTTGAGCACGCTGCTGTCGTTGCCGTTGAGCCCCTGGTCGATGAGCGGTTTGATGGAGTAGACGAAGGTGGTATCCACGGCCGCATAACCCAGCATGCCAATGATGCCGCCCACCAGACCCAGCTTGCGATCCCGGACATAACCGAGCAGGCGCTTGAAGACGGTCCAGCTCTCTTGTGAGGTTTCTTGTTGCATGAATAGCCGTTAATAAGGGAAATGACGGGCTATTCTAGCCAAACCTTGGAGCTACACCAAGCGCCGCTGGCGCGATGGCTACAACCCGGGTCACAAATGAAGGCCGCCCCTTGCCGGGCAGGTTCACCGGATCCTCACTCCCTTCCCCATACCTGCGGCTGCCACCAGGGGCCGCCACGCCTGTACCAGGGCCCCTGCTCCCGCTCGGCCCGGATCCTAAGCCCCGCGTCCCCCGGCTCGATCAGGATGGCGCCATCCTGCCCCGTGACCCACTGCCGCGCCCCCTGGTATCGCGCCACCACCTCGGGGCGGGGAAAGCCCCACTGGTTCATGAAGCCTGCGCTGTGCACCACGAAGGCAGGTTTCACCGCAGCCACGAAGGGGGCCGTGGAGGAGGTGCGACTGCCATGATGCGGGCTCACCAGCAGGGTGCTGGCCAGCCCCGCGCCCTCCACCTCCTCCAGCGCCAGTGCCAGCAGGCGGCGCTCTGCCTGCTGCTCGATGTCGCCGCTCAGCAGCAACCGATGACGCCCGTCATCCAGCTGCACCACGCAACTGTCATTGTTGCGCCCCGCCCCGGCTGCCAGGGGCCAGAGCACCCGCACATCCAGTCCCTGCCAATGCCACTGCTGACCTCGGCGGCAGGCCTGGGTAGCCGGTGCAAAGGGGAAGGAGGAGAGCTCCCGGCGCACCGCCATACTCTGCAGCAGAGCCTGCCGGTTGCCCGCGTGATCCCTGTCTCTGTGGCTGATGATCAGGGTGTCGATCACCCGGATGCCGAGCCGGTTGAGCAGGGGCAGGATGGCTGCATCCGCCATGTTGTAGCCCCCGGGGTAGCGATCCCCGGTATCAAACCAGGGCGGGATCGCACTTTGTTAATGAAATTTGAACAGGCTGATCGTCTGTGATCTAATCACGTCTCCATGCAGGA